>NZ_JAWOTL010000006.1:181632-300627 GCF_033338835.1 Vibrio sp. Vb0888 | reverse complement strand
ACTCAAGCGCCATATTCCGTTACTTGGAACGCCACACTTATTGGCGCTAACCAGCTTAAAGCCGTCGCAACCGATAATGATAACAACACGTCAGAGTCCCTGGTTGGTGTGGAAGTCAGCGATAAAGATTTGGTCGTCTCTCTGACTTCACCAAGCAGCGGTCAAACCGTCGGATTAGGCAAAAGTCTCGCATTAAGCGCCGATGCAACGTCTTTAACTTCAGGCATTAAACACGTTGATTTCATGATCAACGGCTCTATTGTTGCAACCGATACCACAGCACCTTACACAGCCAACTGGACACCAACTGCACTTGGTAACTTTACAGTTAGCGCCCAAGCTGTGGATTTGTCAGGAAGCAATGCACTGTCTGACGCCGCAGCAATAACGGTGGTTGAGCAAGTAGAGAAACGCCATAAACTCATCGGTTACTGGCACAATTTTGTAAATGGTGCGGGCTGTCCAATTCGTCTAGCAGATATGGCAGATGCTTGGGATGTGATTGATATTGCCTTTGCTGAAAATGATCGCAACAGTGATGGCACTGTGCACTTTAATCTATATTCAGGCGATATTTACAGCGATTGTCCAGCACTCGATCCAACACAATTCAAGCAGGACATGGCAGCGCTTCAAGCTAAAGGTAAGAAGTTTGTTCTCTCTCTTGGCGGCGCAGAAGGCACGATTACGCTGAATACCGACCAAGATGAAGCCAACTTTGTCTCTAGCCTAACAGGTCTTATCGCTGAGTGGGGCTTTGATGGTCTAGATGTGGATTTAGAGAGTGGTTCTAACTTAGTTCATGGCTCGCAAATTCAAGCTCGCCTTGGTCGTGCTTTGCTTCAAATAGAGCAAAACATGGGTGGAGATATGTACCTAACCATGGCGCCTGAGCACCCTTATGTTCAAGGCGGCTATGTGGCTTACAGCGGTATTTGGGGAGCTTACATTCCTGTGATAAACGAGACACGCAGCACGCTCGACTTGCTTCACGTCCAGTTATATAACAACGGCGGTTTGCCAAACCCATACCTGCCAGGCAGTGCACCAGAAGGCTCTGTGGATATGATGGTAGCGCAATCTAAAATGCTTATCGAAGGTTTTGAGTTGGCCGACGGCACTCAATTTGCACCATTGCGCGATGATCAAGTCGCAATCGGTTTACCTTCAGGTCCTAGCTCGGCAAATTCAGGGCAGGCTCCAACACAGAATATTATCAACGCACTAGATTGTTTAACCAAAGGCACTTCATGTGGCACCGTTAAACCAGCGTACCATTACCCGAATTATGCAGGAGTAATGACATGGTCTATCAACTGGGATCAGCATGATGGCTTTAACTTCTCAAAACCTGTCGGCGATAAGCTCACCGAGATGAATGCGCAATAAGCTATCAAAGAATAAGCGAGTAAAACGCAAAGAGAGCACAATAGTGCTCTCTTTCTTTATCTCATCGAGTTTTTGCTTTTTAATGAGTAATTAAATCGTAAATACTCGGTAATCTTTTAGCTCAGGGATTTTCTTCAACAGATCGTTTTCTTGCCCTGCCATGTCATCCAGCGAATCGCACAAGTCTTCTGCTTGTTGTTCTACCTCTTTCGAATGCTCGGCTAAACGCTCTTCTACTTTCGCGCTGAGTTCAGCCATACTCTCTGATAATGCAGTGAGGTTTATCCCTCCCTCTTCCTTCATTTTTTTCGATAAAGCATCCAACGAACTGGCTAAAAACTCTTTATTGAAGATCTCTTGTGCTTTTGCAAAGTCTTCAGTCCACCCTTGTGTCATAGACTCAAAACTCTCCGCAGGCAGGATGAAATCACCATCTTTGTAGTAACGTGATTCAACATCAGCGAAAAAGTCCTTTACTGCGACTTTTACATTATCAAACGCACCAGGTGCATCGAGGCTTTCCGCAACATCATCAATAATATCATTCGCAAGCGCTAAACCATCACTCGCCAATTGCTTTGCTTGTGGAATATACGCGTTCATTTTTTCGCGATAGTCTTCAATTGCCGCTTTTTGGTCGGCATTGAGTTCAATTAGCTCACCTTTGATGAAGAGGTTGTTATCCTCATCCACGACAGCTTTATCACCTGTCGTTTGGCGAATTTCCAAGCTTTGCCCATCCATACGGACTTCATTATTGATGTCCACACGACACTGCGCTGCATAACCAGTAGCACTGACCATCAGCAATGAGAGTGTAAAAAGCTTTTTCATGTCATTCTCTTTTATTTAACATTACTCGTGTTAAACATAACACTGAGTAATACATGAGATGTCAGCAAATCGTCACGACTTCGTAACAAGTTGTTTTATCTCCTATTTTCACGTCAACCTCATCACCCTCTTCTTTCCCGAACAACGCTCGACCCAGAGGAGATTTGGCTGTTAAGACAAAGACTTCCAGAGTCTGATATTGAACAGTCAAACCACCAGAGCAAGGGCCTACAAAGAAGTGCTTTTCGATCAAATTCTCATCTGCGAGAACAACGTAAGCACCAACACCAACAGGCGCATTCTTAAAGTTACGAGTCACTAAAGAACGATATTGACGCAACTCCTCTTCACTATCTTGAATTCGCATGGCTTGTCCATGAGCAAGATACGCGGCTTCAAGTGCCAATGTATCGTACTTGTGCTCGGGAACAGTTTCTTCATCTGTGGCGGCATCGATAGCTCGCTGAGCCGATGAATGGGCAACTTGAAGTTTTTCTTCCAGATGTTGGATGATAATTTGGACTAAGTCTGCTTTGTTCATACTTTTAGGACGCGCGTTTAGTATTCGGGGTGTGTTAATGTAGCCAAGTTTACCATCAAAGAAAGGTTTCCCTATTATGCAAAGTGACTCGCTGCATCAAACACTTCAATCTGTATTTGGTTTTGACTCATTACGCCAAGGTCAGCAACCCGTTATTGAAGCCGTTATGAATGGTTACTCTGCTGCGGCAATCTTTCCTACAGGCTCGGGGAAGTCACTCTGTTATCAACTACCTGCAACCATATTACCCAACCTTACGTTGGTGATCTCTCCGTTGTTGGCGTTAATGAAGGATCAACTGAGCTTTTTACAAAGTAAAGGAATCGCGGCCGCTTCTATCGATAGCAGTCAAAGTAGAGAAGAAGCACAACAGGTCATGGCTGGCGTGAAGAATGGACAAATCAAAATCTTGATGACTTCTGTTGAGCGACTAAAAAATGAGCGTTTTCGTGAATTCATTCGCCAAGTACCGATTTCTTTGATGGTCATTGATGAAGCGCACTGTATTTCCGAATGGGGGCATAACTTTCGTCCAGATTATCTCAAACTACCGCAATATCAACGTGAACTGAACATCCCACAGTCTTTACTTCTCACCGCAACGGCAACGCCTGCAGTTATTGAAGACATGCAAAAAAAGTTCGATATTTCCAGTGAACATATTACCGTTACAGGCTTCTACCGCTCTAATCTGGATATCTCGGTGATCCCGTGTGAGGAAACAAAGAAACAAGAACAGCTCAGTGAGATCATCGCCTCTTCACCTAAGCTTCCGACCATCGTATACGTGACGCAGCAGCAAACAGCAGAACGAGTAGCAAAGTCATTAATCAATATTGGCATTAACGCTCACGCATACCACGCTGGCATGAAAAGCGACGTTCGTGAACAAATCCAACAGCAGTTCATGGATGGCCAAATTGACTGTATTGTTGCAACGATTGCATTTGGTATGGGGGTCGATAAATCTGATATTCGACGCGTCATTCACTTCGACTTACCCAAATCAATCGAGAACTACGCACAAGAGATTGGACGTGCAGGCAGGGACGGGCAACGCTCGGAGTGCATTCTGCTAGGCAATACGTCCGGCCTAACGGTGTTGGAGAATTTTGTCTATGGTGACACACCAGAATTTACGTCAATTAACTATGTAGTCGAGCAAGCGAAAGAACATGCTCCACAATGGGAGGTAGTGCCACTGCGTTTGTCGCGTGAAAGTAATATCCGCCAATTGCCACTCAAAACCTTGTTGGTTTATTTGGAGCTACATAACGTCATTGAAGCAAAGTACAGTTACTTTGCGGAATATCGGTTTAAGTTTTTGCACGATCAGCAATTTATTGTGAATCAATTTCAAGGCGAGCGACGTCAATTTGTGGAGGCTATTTTTTCCTGCTCACAAAAAGCCAAAGTGTGGTGCCAAGTTGATCTAGAAGCGCTATGGATGAACTATCAATCGGAACGCAGCCGAGTTGTCGCAGCGCTCGACTATTTTCACCAGAACGGCTGGATAGAACTAGAGAGCAAACAACTGACGGACGTGTACTCAGTTATGCCAACCAAACAGAGCTCGGATGTTTTAATCCAACAACTGTCTGAACTGTTCCAATCCAAAGAAAGCAAAGATATCGAAAGAATCCACACCATGCTGCACTTGTTCCAGTCCGAGCACTGTTTGAGCTCACAATTGGCGAACTACTTTGCGGATCACGATGCACCAAAGCAATGTGGTCACTGCTCCGTGTGTCGTGGTCACGTCGCCACATTCACAGCACCAGAACCTGAAGATATTGAACAATCTCAAGTATCGATATGGGCGCGGGAGTTTATTCAGCTTTCCCCATCGGCCATCAGTAATGATGCCGTTGCTCGCTTCTTGTGCGGAATCAGCACTCCTTTGATTAGCCAGCTAAAAGCCTCAAAGCTAGCAGGTTATGGTGCAATGGCAAATGTAAGTTTTGAGCAGGTATTAACGCAGGTAGAAACGGTAAGGGCCTAAAAAAAGCTCAATTGACGCGCTTGGTCTTCGGGCTTGAGCATCACGTTCAAGCCTAAAAGGCGAATTTCCCGTCCATTTTGGCGTTTAAGAATATCTCTTAGCAAGGTCTTGAAGTCCTCAAGCTCTAATTGCGGATGGATGTGCTCAATTGTTGTCAGTTGAAAGTCGGCAAATTTGACTTTAATACCTTGTTTAATAATCGACTTATCTGGGCTTGCACGCTCTAAACGTTTCTCGAGTTCAGGATAAAGTTTCTCCTCAATCACTTGCCAACATTCATCATAGGTTGCGATGTTCTGGCTGAATGTCCTTTCCACACCGACGGACTTTCTCTCGCGCTCAACAACGACTTCTCGATTATCAATTCCATGGCTTCGCTGCCATAAGGAGGCACCCTGACGACCAAACTGCCTCAACAACTCTCGATAGTCACTGTTTTTAATGTCCTCACATCGATAAAAACCGGCTTGGTGGAGCTTCTCAAGACTCACCTTCCCCACACCAGGAATGTTCTCTAGCGGAAGACTATCGATAACCTCTTGGACTTTCTCTGGCGGAATCACAAACTGACCGTTGGGCTTGTTCATGTCTGACGCGACCTTGGCAAGAAACTTTATCGGAGCAATGCCCGCCGATGCCGTCAACCCAAGTTCACTCCAGATATCGCGGCGAATTGACTCTGCGATCAACGTAGCGGAGCCACGGCAAGCTGTCGAGTCCGTGACATCGAGGTATGCTTCATCCAATGAGAGAGGTTCAATGATAGGCGTATAACGCTCAAAAATAGCACGAATCTGCTGAGAGACTTGCTTATATACATGCATTCTACCGGGCACAACCAACAAATGAGGACAGAGTTGCAGCGCGCGCGCCGTTGACATTGCACTGCGAACACCATATTTACGCGCATCATAATTACAGGTGCTAATCACTCCACGCTGCTTTTCATGTCCGCCAACAGCGAGTGCAATGCCACGGTAACTGGGGTTATCTCTCATCTCTACGGCAGCATAAAAACAATCCATATCGACATGAATAATTTTTCTAATTCGATCTGACATAGCCATCAAAGCACTGTTCAAAAAAACAGTATAAATCAAATCTACCTGAAGAGAAATGGGCGTGTTTAAGCGAACGTCAATTTCGAAGCATTACGTCCAATTGATCGACTAATTCGGCCCAATCTGCATCTTCTTCGATGGCTTGTTTTAGAAAGTTCGCCTGTGACATCGTCCAAAAGCTAGCTTCATGTAAAGGCGCAGAATCTCTTTTGTGTCGATGTTGATTAATAAAATCTTTCATTTCTTGAGGAGAGCTACCGAGGCCCAGTTGTTGAAATAGCTCAGCCATACCATGTTGATGCATTTCCATACTACTTTCTCCCTACGTTAGCTAAACATAATTATATAACTAAGACAGGAATAATGATGTGATGTTAACGGATGCGTGTCAAACATTTGAGTAGTTGTTCTACTTTTGGTTGACATGTGTTTTTTGATGGCGATAAGTTTAATTTTAGTTATCATTGATTTTAAACAATTAATTTTGGGGACTGCGCTTGAGTAATAAGATTCTGGTTGTTGAAGATAGTCGTGCATTTAAAAACTTTCTTTGCCAAACAATAAGCCAAGCTGGTTATGAGGTCATCGCAGCGGAAAGCTACGCGGAGGCAAAGAACTTGTTATCTTCAGCACAGGACCTCTTCTGTGCGGTTTTAGACTATTGTTTACCGGATGCTCAAGATGGCGAGATTATTGACCTCGTTTTGGAACATGGTCATCGTGTCATTGTTTTAACGGCTCGATTTCAAGAAGACACTCGCGAAAAGATGCTTGCAAAAGGCGTCCTCGACTATATTTTGAAAGACAGCATGGCGTCCGTTTCCTATCTATTACCACTCCTCAAGCGACTAACCAACAATCAACAACACAAATGTTTAGTCGTTGATGATTCACACACCGTAAGAAGACACATTGCCCAACTTTTGGAGCATCAATATATTCAGACGTTGGAAGCTGACAATGGGCAAAAAGCCCTAGAGCTTGTCGAGCAAAATCCAGATATCACTCTCGTTTTAACCGACCATGATATGCCCGTTAAAGATGGCATTACTATGGTGCGTGAATTACGTCGGAAGTGGGATAAAAATCAATTAGCCATTCTCGGCTTGTCGGGTAGTAACTCTAAGACCATGACGGCTAGGTTTCTAAAAGCAGGGGCCAATGACTTTTTATACAAGCCATTTAATCAAGAAGAATTTTTTTGCCGTATTCACCAACTGTTAGATATCAAAGACGCAACATCTGAACTGTTTAAAATGGCAAATCAAGATGCGCTAACGGGCTTATGGAACCGCCGCTTTCTGTTTGAGCAACCCCATGTAGAAAACGCTCAAAGAAACATCGCGATGCTTGATATCGATTTCTTTAAGCAAGTAAATGATACACACGGACATGAGGGCGGCGATGCAGTGTTAGTCATGATAGCGAATATTCTAAAAATCTATTTTCCAAATGATATTGTCGCTAGGCTTGGTGGCGAGGAGTTTTGTATTCAAGCCAGTGGCGACTATGACGGCTTTCTAACACGCTTAGAACAAATGAGACAGCGCATAGAAAAAACGCCAATAACTTATTTGGACAAAAACATTCTTGTGACCGCGAGTATTGGTGTAAGCAACATCGAGGGGGAGCTGGAACAACAAATAAAAGTGGCGGATGAGCGACTTTACATGGCCAAAGAGAACGGACGTAACCAAATCATTTCTTCGTCCTAATGACTATCAGTGTGGTCTTGCTCTGTAACATGAGAGAAAGAAACAACAAAACACGGTATTGGGCTCTTTCTCGGACATCTGAGCTTTGGTTAGCTGCCTAAAAATAAAGCTCAGCAGAACGCTGAGCTTTATCACTTTCTTAGTACGATTAACCAATACTAAGCAATTCTATCTTTTTCCCACGCCGCCAATTTCTCAGCACGCGCAGCCTCGCGCGCTTCACGTTTTTTACGCGCATCGCAGGGTTCTGGACAATTACACACTTTTTCGATGCCAACTGCCCCTAAGCCACCACAGCTACCTTTCACGACTTTCTTTTGGAAAATGTATCCGACAGCCATTGCAGTGATTACCGCGACAAACACAGCAAAGGTAATTAGAAATGTATTCATAAAAACATGCTCACTTCTGTTGTTATTTCTTCATGAATGGCTTGTATGCTTCCGAAGCCAACTCTTTAAAACCATCTTCCGTTTTCACAATCATGAAAACAGGAATATTATTTTCGTTCGCAATTGCCATGCCTTTGTCTTCACCTAGCACCATAAGACCAGTTGCAAGACCATCAGCAGTCATCGACGATTTATCTAATACCGTTACAGACACCACTTTATGATGAATTGGTTTGCCTGTTCGTGGATTAATAATATGAGAGTATCTCACACCATTACTCTCAAAGTAATTACGATAGTCACCACTTGTTGCAATTGCCATGTCGCCTGGTTCAATAATTTCTTGAATTGAACGTTCATCAACGGTCGGTTTTTCAATTGCGATACGCCAAGGCACACCTTCACGATTGACACCTTTGAGACGCATTTCACCGCCAACTTCGACCATAAAGTTCTGTACCCCTTCAGATTGAAGGTAGTCAGCAACCACGTCAACCCCCCAACCTTTCGCAATTGTCGATAGGTCGACGTACAAGTTAGGAAGGTCTTTGGACAGTGTATTACCATCAACAGATAGGTGGTGAATACCGGTATTTGCTTTGCGAGCAGCGAGTTCTTCATCGGTTGGAACTACATCTGGACGAGCTTCTGGACCAAACCCCCACAGGTTAACTAGAGGGCCGACCGTCACATCCAATGCACCTAAAGTAAGACCGTTAAGGCGAATTGCTTCTTTCACTACCGTTGCAGTTTGTGTCGAAACTGTAAATGGCTCGCTCGTTTGATGCTGATTAAAACGACTTAACTCTGAGTCGTCACGATAGGTCGACATTTGGTCATTAACCTCTTCCAATAAGCGATCAATTTCTGTCTGCATCGCTTTTGGCGTTGGAATACCATCTTGCTCGATATACTTGATGTTGTAAGAAGTCCCCATGGTAGGGCCACTTAAATGAATTTGATCGGCAGGCTGCTCACAGCCAGCCAAAATCAATAGAGAAGCAAATGCAACAAGCCACTTTTTCACTTGTTAACTCCCAATGTTGTTGAATTGATATGGGAAATAGGATCAATCCTTTCAATCCGATTACCTATATCAACTGTTGAGTATCAGTTTTATGTCTATAAAAAATAATGGCTAGCTCTTGGAGAGCTAGCCATAGATTCAATCACTTGGAGGAATTAACCACCGAAGTCATCTAGTAGGATGTTTTCATCCTCTACACCTAGATCTTTTAGCATGCCGATTACAGCTGCGTTCATCATAGGTGGACCACACATGTAGTATTCACAGTCTTCTGGCGCTTCGTGATCACGTAGGTAGTTCTCGTAAAGAACGTTATGAATAAAGCCAGTGTAACCATCCCAGTTATCTTCTGGAAGTGGATCAGACAGTGCACAGTGCCATACGAAGTTGTCATTCTCAGCTTGTAGCATATCGAAATCTTCTACGTAGAACATTTCACGCTTAGAACGTGCGCCATACCAGAAAGACATCTTACGCTTAGAGTGCAGACGCTTAAGTTGGTCGAAGATGTGTGAGCGCATTGGAGCCATACCAGCACCACCACCAACGAATACCATTTCTGCATCTGTATCTTTCGCAAAGAACTCACCAAATGGACCAGAAATAGTACACTTGTCGCCTTCTTTTAGAGACCAGATGTACGAAGACATGATGCCTGGTGGTACGTCTGGGTTGTTCGGCGGCGGAGTTGCGATACGAACGTTAAGCATGATGATACCGTGCTCTTCTGGGTAGTTAGCCATAGAGTATGCACGAATGGTCTCTTCATTAACTTTAGACTCGTAACGGAAAAGGTTGAACTTCTCCCAGTCTTCACGGTATTCCTCAGGAATATCGTAGTCTGCGTATTTCACGTGGTGAGCAGGAGCTTCAATCTGGATGTAACCACCAGCACGGAAAGGTACTGACTCGCCATCTGGAATTTGTAGCTTAAGCTCTTTGATGAATGTCGCTTTGTTATCGTTAGAGATAACAGTACATTCCCACTTCTTAACGCCGAAGATTTCTTCAGGAAGCTCGATATCCATGTCAGTTTTCATTGCAACCTGACACGCTAGACGCTCACCTTCACGCGCTTCACCTTTAGTAATATGGTCAAGCTCGGTTGGTAGGATGTCGCCACCACCTGATTTAACTTTTACGCGACACTGACCACATGAGCCACCGCCACCACAAGCAGAAGATACGAATACGCCAGCACCTGCTAGAGCACTCAGTAGCTTACCACCTGGTTGTGTAACGATCGCCAGAGAAGGGTCATCGTTCACAGAAATTGTAATGTCACCTGTTGGTACAAGCTTAGACTTAGCGAAAAGAATCACTAGTACTAGTGCAAGTACGATCAGAGTAAACATCACTACACCAAGAATAATGTCCATTGACTATTCCTTAATTGTTGCGGTTTACCCGACTTACAGTTGAACACCAGAGAAAGACATAAAGCCTAACGCCATAAGACCTACAGTGATAAATGTGATACCAAGACCACGTAGACCTGGAGGTACGTCAGAGTACTTCATCTTCTCACGGATACCTGCAAGAGCAACGATTGCTAGCATCCAGCCCACACCAGAGCCGAAACCGTAAACGATCGATTCAGCAAAGTTGTAGTCACGTTGTACCATGAAAGATACACCACCGAAGATTGCACAGTTTACTGTGATCAGCGGTAGGAAGATGCCTAGCGCGTTGTACAAAGGTGGGAAGAAACGGTCTAGGACCATCTCTAGAATCTGTACAAGTGCTGCAATTACACCGATAAAGGTGATGAAGTTTAGGAAGCTAAGGTCCACGCCCTCAACTAACGCGTTCTCTCTCAAAACTAGGTTGTATACTAGGTTGTTCACAGGAACAGCGATAGTCAGAACTACCACAACTGCAACACCTAGGCCGAAAGAGGTCTTAACCTTCTTAGATACGGCAAGGAAAGTACACATACCTAGGAAGAAAGACAGAGCCATGTTTTCGATGAAAATCGATTTAACTAACAGACTAATGTAATGTTCCATGACGTCCTTACTCCTTCGCTTCTACTTGTTCTGGTTTCAGAATACGGATTACCCAGATAAGGAAGCCGATTAGGAAGAATGCTGATGGTGCTAGTAGCATTAGGCCGTTAGGCTGGTACCAACCACCGTTGCTCACTAGAGGTAGAACTTCTAGACCAAATAGTTTGCCTGAGCCAAATAGCTCACGGAAGAAACCTACAGTGATAAGAACGAAGCCGTAACCTAGACCGTTACCAATACCGTCAATAAGAGATGGTACTGGCGCAGACTTCATTGCGAATGCTTCAGCACGACCCATTACGATACAGTTAGTGATAATCAGACCAACGAATACAGATAGCTGTTTAGAGATATCGTATAGGTAAGCTTTTAGCACTTGGTCTACCACGATTACTAACGATGCGATGATTGCCATCTGAACGATGATACGCACACTGTTAGGAATGTGGTTACGGATCAATGAAACAGAGAAGTTAGACAACGCAGTTACAAATGTTACCGCTAGTGTCATTACAAAAGCTGTTTCTAGTTTAGTTGTTACTGCAAGAGCAGAACATACACCAAGAACTTGTAGCGCGATTGGGTTGTTATCCAATACTGGCGCTAGAATGCTCTTTTTAACGTTTTGTGCACTAGACATTAGTTAAGTTCTCCGTCACGAACTTTTGCTAGGAAAGGACCAAAGCCCATATCACCTAACCAGAAGTCAAATGTGTGTTGAACACCATTACTAGTGAGCGTCGCTCCTGATAAGCCATCAACACCGTGCTCAGAACCTTGCGGTGCGCCGCCTTTCACGACCTTAATCGCTGGCTGGTGATCTTCATTGTACAATTTCTTGCCAATGAATTGATCGCGCCATGAAGGGTTCTCTACTTCACCACCAAGTCCAGGAGTTTCACCTTGCTCGTAGTAAGTAATAGCAGACACAGTGTTACCATCAGTTTCAACGGCTACAAAGGCATACATCATCGACCATAGTCCTTTACCGTGCATAGGCAGGATAACTTTTTGGACTTCATCTTGATCTTTTACAAGGTACACCACTGCTGTATTCGCGCGACGACGGATATCAGCTACGTCTTCTTCTGGTGTCAATGCGATTGAACGTTCTGCATCTTTTGATGCTTCACGTTGATCGTACGTAGATGCATTACCCTCAGTAAAGTTACCTGTTTCAAGGTCTACTAGACGAGGTTCGATGTACTCAGCAAATAGCTCTGGTACTTTCTTACCGTTTGCGTCAATGCCTGCAACTTCAACGATCTTTGATTGCTTATCTAGGACAGCGTTAGCTTTTTGCTTATCACGCAGACCTACTGCTGCTGTTGATACGATGATTGAACAAACAAGGCTCAACCCGATAACAACACCCAGCGTCTTTTTAATGCTGTCGTTATTACTTGCCATAGCGTGCTAGTCTCCGCTTGATGTTCTTCTCAATCACTACATGGTCGAACAGAGGTGCGAATAGGTTCGCGAATAGAATCGCCAGCATCATACCTTCTGGGTACGCTGGGTTAACTACACGGATCATCACACACATTGCACCAATCAGGATGCCGTACCACCATTTACCTTTGCTAGTAAATGACGCTGATACTGGGTCCGTTGCCATGAAGAACATACCGAATGCAAAACCACCTAGAACTAGGTGCCAGTGCCATGGCATATTAAACATTGGATTAGTGTCAGAACCGATCACGTTAAACAGAGTCGATACTGCGATCATACCGATCATCACACCCGCAATGATGCGCCATGAAGCGATTCGCATGTAAACGATCATCGCTGCACCGATCATTAGAGCTAGAGTCGATACTTCACCAATAGAGCCAGGGATGTTACCGATGAACGCGTCCATCCAAGTGATAGGAGCGCCAGTTACTGTGTTAACTAGAGCACCGTTACCACCTTGAGCCCATTGGCTAAGAGCAGTTGCACCAGAGAAGCCGTCAGCTGCAGTCCATACTACGTCACCCGAAATTTGCGCTGGGTAAGCGAAGAATAGAAATGCACGACCTGCAAGTGCAGGGTTAAGGAAGTTACGACCTGTACCACCGAAGATCTCTTTTGCTACAACAACACCAAATGTGATACCTAGTGCCGCTTGCCATAGAGGTAGCGTTGGTGGAACGATAAGTGCGAATAAGATAGAAGTTACAAAGAAACCTTCGTTAACTTCGTGTTTACGCACCATACAGAACAACACTTCCCAGAAGCCACCAACAATAAATACTGTTGCGTAGATTGGCAGGAAGTAAGTCGCACCTAGTAGCATCTTACTGCCAACACCCGCTTCCGCACCGATAGTGCCGCCAAGCATTTCTGTTAGCCAGTAGTGCCAGTTACCTGCGATAACTGTCGCTAGTTGGTCACCAGCGTACATGTGGTTAAGTGCTGCAATAGCTTGGCCACCTGCGTTGTACATACCCCAGAACATTGCTGGGAATACCGCAAACCAAACCATGATCATGATACGTTTTAGGTCAACGCTATCACGAACGTGCGAGCTTTTATTTGTTACGATACCTGGGGTGTAAAAAACTGTTGCTACAGCTTCGTACAGGGCAAACCATTTTTCGTGTTTGCCACCAGGCTCAAAATGATGCTCGATGTCTTCAAGAAACTTTTTAAGAGCCATGAAAATTACCCTTCCTTCTCGATAGTATCTAGGCATTCACGAAGTAACGTACCGTACTCGTACTTACCTGGACATACAAAGGTACACAATGCTAGATCTTCTTCATCCAGTTCAAGCGCACCCAGTGCTTGAGCACTGTCTGTGTCGCCGGCACATAGATCACGAAGCAGCAAAGTAGGCTCCATATCTAGAGGCATTACGCGTTCGTAGTTGCCAATTGGAACCATTGAACGATCACTACCATTGGTCGTCGTTGTCATATTGAACAACTGACCTTTGAATACGTGACCAAGGAAAGAGCGAGTTACCGAGAACTTATTCTTACCAGGCATTGCCCAGCCAAATAGTTCTTTTTCACGGCCTTCACGTAATACAGAAACCTGTTGATGGTAACGGCCAAGGTATGCGTGTGGACCAGTTGCATGTGTACCTGTTAGTACTGAACCAGAGATCACACGAACTTCGCCAGGCATCAGCTCGTTATCTGTTAGGTCATCTAAGCTTGCACCCATTACGGTACGAACTAGACGAGGGTTATTCACAACTGGGCCAGCTAGAGACACAACACGATCTGTGCATAGCTCACCAGTTAGGAACAGCTTACCGAACGCGATAACGTCTTGGTAGTTGATGCTCCATGCCACATTCTCTGCATTTACTGGGTATAGGAAATGCATGTGGGTGCCAGCAAGACCTGCTGGGTGAGGGCCATCGAAGACGTGTTCTTCTACGTTAGACTGTGAAGAGCGTGGCAAGCTAGTGCCAGATTTACATACGTAAACCTTGCCTTCTGTCAGGGCTGAAAGAATGTCTAGACCAGCAATGAATGCTTCTTGTTGCTCATTAATGATCAACTCAGGCTTAGCTGCTAGTGGATTAGTATCCATTGCAGTTACGAAAATAGCCTTAGTAGAAGACTCGATTGCAGGAACCTTGCTAAACGGACGAGTACGTAAAGCGGTCCATAAGCCAGAGTCAACCAACTGAGTCTTGATCACTTCACGATCTAGACCTGAAAGTTGAGCGGCTTCGAACTTATCAAATGTCACCTGCTCTTCACCTGCCACTTCAATCACTACAGATTGAAGGACACGTTTAGCGCCACGGTTAACTTCGATCACTTTACCGGCTGCTGGTGCAGTAAATTTCACGCCTGGGTTCTTTTTATCTTCAAAAAGAACTTGCGCTTTTTTCACTTCATCACCAACGCGGACATGCATGGTAGGTCGCATGCCAACGTACTCTTCGCCAAGCAAGGCGACTTTTTTGATGGTCTTACCATCATTAATCACCTGGGATGGAGTTCCTGCGATAGGAAGATCCAAGCCCTTCTTTATTGTAATCATACGCACTTGCACTACTTTTATCGGGAAAAAGATTCTTTTGATTGCGTAACTTTTAGACACGACATCAGTGTCCGGTTTTGATGTTGTTTTAAACATCAAAATCGCAACATCCTATTAAAAATCTCGTCACAAGGAATACGCGAGATTTATCAGGTGCCGTAGTCTAGCATTTTTTAGGAACTTGATGCCATGATCAATCATTAGAATAGAGGGGTTATTTCGGTAGAATCAGGTCTAAAAGGTCAAAGAATAGTCATAACTTTGACCCATCGCACAAATGCCATATTCCATACATATCTTATGGAAAAGTGATATTCATCGCCTGAAATATTCTGCAATTTCCATTCATTTGTTGAAACACTGTTAACACATTTTTTAACCAGAATTTGTGCCACGTTAACGTCCCTAAAGAATGTAAAACGAAAAAAGATGGCCTTAAGCCACCTTTCTCTGCACCTTTATATCTTGCGTTTTTAGTGAGCACCACCCATACACATCGGGCTATCAGGGGCGCCATCTTGTTCACGCTTCCACTCTTCATCAGTATATGTATGAATAGCTAATGCATGAATGTGGTTGTCCAGTTCATCTGCCAAAATTTGATGAACTTGACGATGGCGCCCAATCAAACGCTGTCCCGCGAACGAATCACTCACAACAATCACTTTGAAATGACTCTCTGAGCCTGGTGGCACATTATGCATGTAGCTCTCATTAATGACTTTGAGATAGCTGGGTTGCAGCTCACTGTGTAGTTTCTTCTCTATGATTTCTTGGATCATATTCGTTCCTCATTGATGCGAATTCCATAAGTATATACCTAAGTAAAGCAGACATGCATCACTCAAACGTCACTCTCATTATTGACGCACTTTGTAGACATATTGTCTCAAGGCGCTTGACTCCACGAACATGTCTAAAGAGCAGCCATCACTGAACTCGTAAAATTTGACAGCTTTTTGTATCTCGACACGTCATCATTTGCGACAATAACACTTAATTTCTAAATCAACTTACATTTAGCTATGAAAACCGAACTGAACCTTCACGAGCGAAGCTTAACACTTCATCGTTTCCCAAAACGTAGTAACGAAACGCTACAAGCGTGGGATGCCGGTGATGAGTATCTTATTAATCATGTTGAAGAGCTTGCTTTGCCAGACAATCAAAACATCCTCGTGATTAATGACAGCTTTGGTGCCCTCTCCTGCTGGTTTTCGGAAAAGCACCATGTAACGCTAATGAGTGATTCATTCATCTCACATAAAGGTGCACAGCAAAATCTCGAGCAAAACCAGTGCAATAAAGTAGCGTTTGCCACCACGATGGACCTCGTTCCTGCCAATATTGATCTCGTCTTGCTGCAACTGCCCAAAAGTAACCGCCATCTAGTGTGGATACTAAGCCAATTAAGAAAGGCGCTACCGGCTTCCTGCCCCGTCATTGCAGTCAATAAAGCGAAAGACATTCATACTTCGACGCTAAAACTGTTTGAAAAATACTTAGGCGAAACAAAAACATCTTTGGCCTGGAAAAAGCACAGATTGGTGTTTTCTCAAGCAACAGTTGAGCCTACGATTGAAGTAATGCCTTTCACGACTTGGCGCGTTGATGGCGAAGATATCGAACTCAAGAACATGCCAAATGTCTATTCAGGAGAAAGTTTAGATTTAGGTGCACGCTTTATGCTGCAGCACCTGCCTCAAGACCCTTCAATAGACAATGTCATCGACCTCGGCTGCGGCAATGGTGTTCTGTCTGTTAAATTTGGTCAGTTGAATCCAAATGCTCGGCTAACATGTGTTGATGAAAGCTTTATGGCGCTTGAGTCGGCAAAACAGAACCTACGCGACAACCTTGGTGAAAATAGAGACATACAGTGCATAGCGAACAATTGCTTGGACGGTTTTAAACACAGCAGCAGCTCTATGGTTATGTGTAATCCACCGTTTCATCAACAACAGGCAATCACCGATCATATTGCTTGGCAAATGTTCTGCGATGCTAAACAAGTATTAAGTGAAAATGGCCGTTTACTGGTTATCGGAAATCGTCACCTCGGGTACGACGCAAAACTCAAACGTCTGTTTGGCGATAAAAATGTGAAACTTATCGCTTCCAACAATAAGTTTGTGATTTTACAGGCTACAAAAAATCCTGCTAAATTAAGCGCAAAATAAGCTTTAGCAAAATAGTTAAAAGGAATAATAAAATGAGAAAATTGGTACTTGCGGCTTCGGTTGCGTTGCTTGCTGCGTGTTCAGCCCCTCAACAACCTCAGCTGAACCTGATGCCAGAAAGCACATTGAGCACCAATCCAATTGTTCAAGGCAAGACTTACAGTTTGACCAGCAAAGATGTACGTGCAGCGCAGTACGTGGCGTTGGTGGATAACGGCCGTTCGAACATTCTTCCTCTTCATGCTAAACAGAATTTACGTATTGCGTTAGAAGAAGCATTAGAGAAGCAATTCTCATCTCAAGGTTTCCATGCGGATCTAAACAGCAACAACGCGATTGAATTGAGCGTTCAAGAAGCGTTGGTCAACGTGAAGCATTCGGTGATGGAAAATGAGATGGATGCTAAAGTTGTGCTGGAAATCACAGCAGAGACACCTGAGGGCAAGCTAGTCAAAACTTATACAGGTACAGCAAAGCGATCTGGCACATTGAGTGCTTCTGATGCCGATATTGAAGAGACATTGAATGATGTGGTGACATTGACGCTTAAAGAGATTGCCAATGACCCTGAGCTTCGTCAATACATGCAGGAGCGTTTCTAATGTTACGCAAAGCGATTCTGTCCTTAGCACTACTCAGCTGCAGCGTTTGGGCTGGACCAAAAGTAGCGTTTGAAACGACACTTGGTTCATTTACGGTTGAGTTAAACGAAGAGAAAGCACCTATCACTGTCGCTAATTTTCTAAAATATGTAGAAGATGGGAGCTACGAGGGTACTATTTTTCATCGTATTATCCCAGGCTTCATGGCACAAGGTGGCGGCTTTAACCAAGATATGCAGATGGTGAAAACATACGCGCCAATCAAAAACGAAGGAAATAATGGTCTAAACAATGACCGTGCTACCATCGCCATGGCACGAACCAATGCACCAAACTCTGCAACTCGTCAGTTTTTCGTCAACTTAGTCGACAATGACTTTCTCAACTATGGCGCTCGACCACCAGGTTATGCTGTATTTGGTGAGGTTACTGAGGGGTTCGACGTTATCCAGAAAATGGCTCAGCAGCCGACCACGACGGTAGGCCGAATGCGTGATGTACCAGAGACGCAAATCGTCATCACCAAAGCTACACTACTTAAATAGCCAAAACGATAAGCCCTTTGAATAATCGAAGGGCTTTCTCTTTCAACGGCTTCATTTTATTGGATTGATTTATGTCTTCATTACCTTCCATCACTTGGTTGGAAACGGTAAAAAGTTACCTCGATAAACGACTCATGTGGGTTTTCATGCTGGGCTGCTCTAGCGGCTTTCCGTGGGTTCTTATCGGTTCAAACATGTCAGGTTGGCTAAAAGATGCCGGCTTGACCCTCTCCGCAATTGGCTATTTTGGTAGCGTTTTTGCGGTCTATGCGATCAACTTTCTGTGGGCACCTCTGGTTGACCGCGTGAAGCTGCCAGTCCTCTTTAGACTGCTGGGGCAAAGACGTAGCTGGATTTTCTTTTGTCAAAGTATCGTACTCGTCGCTACCCTATTTATTGCCGGTGTTAATCCAGCGGAAAACTTGGTGTTTGCGTCACTACTCGCCTTGTGTATTGCAACGGCTTCAGCGACACAAGACATCGCAATTGATGCTTTTCGTATTGATACTTTCCCAAAGTCAGAAGAGTCTAAACTGCCTCAAGCTTCTGCAATGGCGGTCATTGGCTGGTGGACAGGTTATTCACTACCGGGTTATTTAGCGTTTGTTAATGCTGACAGTGTCGGTTGGAATGGTGTGTATTACGGGATGGCGGTGATAGTCGGCATTCTAATGGTCTTTACGATTTTAGTCGGTGAACCTAAGACTCAACGCGAACAACTTCAGTCTGCCGCTGAACAACGCCACAAAGAAGTGGTTGGTTCGAAAGTCGTAGCTTGGTTTACCGTGACTGTTGTGGAACCTTTCCTTGATTTCTTTAATCGCAATGGTGTCCGTGTCGCGATTACTCTGTTGCTGTTCGTTTTCCTATTTAAAATTGGCGAAGCGTTTTTGGGCAGGATGTCGATCGCGTTCTACAAAGATATTGGTTTTAGCAATGAACAAATTGGCTATTACTCCAAACTGATTGGTTGGGGAGCCACCATCTTCTTTACTTTTGTCGGAAGCATGTTCAACGTTAGGTTTGGTATTGTACGTGGATTAATGATCGGTGGTATTGCTATGTCTGCCAGTAACTTGATGTTTGCTTGGATTGCTTCGGTAGGCCCAAACGAGCACTTGTACTTAGCCACGATTATTGTCGATAACTTTACGACTGCTTTCTCAACTGTCGCTTTTGTTTCATTTTTGACGATTCTAACCGGACAAGCATTTTCGGCAACTCAGTATGCGTTGCTTGCTTCTCTAGGAAACTTCGGACGGACGACTCTTGCTTCTTTCAGTGGCGAGCTAGTGGATTATCTTAATGATTGGAGCACATTCTTCGTGCTTACCGCTGTCATGGTCGTGCCAAGCTTGATTATGTTGTACTCGCTACGACATTACTTTGATGCTCTATTGGAAAAAGCACGTCACAAGCATTAACGAAACATATAAAAAACCACCGAATTCGGTGGTTTTTGTTTTGCGAGATATAAGATAAGAGGTCTATGGGTATAACCCTTTACCAAACATATTAAATATACGTGCCACGCCTTGAGTAAAGATCATCGGCTCAGTCAATACGGTTAAACACAAGCAGTCTTCTCCGGCCTTAGTGTAAGGGCTGTGCTTCACTGATGCGTCTCTAATCATCAAATCGCCCTCTTCATATTGGCCATCCTCGTCACTAAATCCGCCATGCAGGATCAATGTAGACTCCAGGCCTTTGTGCGTATGTTGAGGAATTTGCACATCTTCCCCGATGTACATTAAGCTGACACGAGCGTCTTCCCCTAGGTCAATCTGAGCACTAAAAACCTTGCCTCCGTAACTTCTCCATGACCCTACGAGGTCAGAGAAACGCGCTAGAGTTTTAGGAAGAGCGAAACTTTTTCCTGCGACATTAACAGCAGCAGAGTCGCGGATCACGATATTATCAGTCGCTGGCTCCGCATTGATGATGTCATTAAACATGTCGTCAAATTCAGAAACATACTCAGAAGGTATGTCACTTACGATGTTCGCTTGACTTGCTTCGACTTGGTTCACATAAGCTCGGCACTTGGTGCATGTTTCTAAATGGGTTGCGACCACAAGACCAGAAACCGCATCAATGCTTCCCGAAGCGTATGCTTCTAACAAGCTGTTATCTGGGTGTTTGTTCATAGTTGCTCCGTATGCATTGAATGCCTTAGCTTTTCTACTGCAAGCCTCAGCCTGGATTTTACAGTACCGAGGGGTATATCAAATAATTCCGCGACCTGTTGATGAGGTAGCTCTTCAAGATATACCGCTTGTAAAACATCTCTCTGGTTTTTCGGTAATATATCTAAAAACTTAACCACCTGTTCTTTCAACATATCTTGTTCTGGTGAATAGTGATCAACAAGATCAGGTGGATAATACTCTGACGGCCAAATGTCATCAGAATGAATGTGTAATTCCTTACCTTTCTGTTTTCTCAGCAAATCAAAACAAAGGTTTCGGATTATGGTATATATCCAAGTCGATAACGCGCTCTTTTCACCATCATAGAGGTGCGCTTTCTGCCAAACTGTCGCCATGGTCTCTTGCACCATCTCCATAGCAACTTGCTCATTACCAACATGTTTGTAAGCGAATTGCTTCAGCTTGGGTGCGTAAAAACGGAATACAAAAGCGAACGCATCTTTGTCTCGAGCCTTCACTTTATCCATGTAATCGTTCCAATCACTGCGCCCCAGTTTTTTCGGGCTATCACTCATCATAATCGGCCTTAATTTGTGGGAGGAGTCTCCTCCTCCCATTCGTCCTAATCGGTCACGTCATCGACCAACAAGTTGAAACCACCGTTGTTCCCATCATCAATGGCAACGACTTGGTACACAACACCGTTCATTACATTGACTGGTGCTGAGTCAACCGCAACAATACTTGGGTTACCAGCCACTGTTACCGTTACATAATATGTACCTTCAGCGACATATAATCCTTGTGCGCTATTTTTATACGCAAAATTAGCAATAGTTGGATCACTTCCATCTATTCCTGCACTCGTAGTGAGGTAAATATCCACCATTTC
The DNA here is from genome assembly GCF_033338835.1 of Vibrio sp. Vb0888. Lineage (NCBI taxonomy): Bacteria > Pseudomonadati > Pseudomonadota > Gammaproteobacteria > Vibrionales > Vibrionaceae > Vibrio > Vibrio sp. Vb0888. The sequence continues at coordinate 279,298 of NZ_JAWOTL010000006.1, read as the reverse complement.
CGCTATAGGATTAGCCGCAGCGTGTGTCACATTCAATGTCGCGCTAGTCGCCACAGCGCGTCTCATATCTTCAACAACCAGAGCTTCGATATCAATCGCTGGGCTAACAACACCGACTGCATAAACACTGTAATCCATTCCACCTGCAACCATTAACCCGTCAACATCTATGATCGGATTGGTTGTTGTGCCATCCACGTAAACGTCAATATCGTAAGCGCCAGCAGCAAGATCCAAATAACCACGAATCTCTTTGAACGCTAAGTCGGCAAGAGGAGCGAAGGCCGCCCCGTTAACGTTAACATCGACGACTGGCGCTCCATCGACAAGGTGTCCGACTCTTACTTCAGCTTGGCTGCCCATATCTTCAATTATAGAAGAGCCCGAACCGTCCAACACCAAGAGTTTGACAGGTGACGTGCTATTCGAATCTCCTGTGCCGATAGCGGCAATCGTCAAGTTGGAATTAGCCGCAAGAGGTACTGTGCCGGAGTCAAAAGCAACGCTGTCTCCTACGGCAAGTCGAACTTGATACTCACCAGCTGGGATGTTCAATACGTCGGTAGAAGCTTTGTAAGCAAGGTTAGTTATTGGAGTCGCGCTAGCAAGAGCAACACCTGGCTCAGTGACATAAAGATCAACAGCAGGAACGCCTGAAGCTGCATGAACAACTTGAACATCTAGACTATTGGCATCAGCCATTGAATCGGCGCTGCGAGTCACAACTAAAGGCTCAACTGGGTTTGGCGAACCATCGGCATCGCCAACAACGAACACGTTATAATTGAGGTCGGAATCAAGATCTAGTTCTGTTTTAGGTATTACGGTCGCGGTTTCATTACCTGGGAGCTGAACATCGACCTGAATCGAATTCATCCCCTCTCGCAATTTAACGTAGCCAGATCCCACACCATAATCAACATTCGTTAATGATGGTTTATCGTTGATCCACACATTTGCAAGCGGCGCGTCAGAAGACGCGTGCACTGCTTGTAAATTGGAATACTCGATAGTGTCACTGTCGGAGCCACACGCCGCCAGTCCTAATGCCGCCACCATAGTTAGCGCAGCTCTGCCAAATCCTTTCATATCCTTGCCTCTTTGTTAGTCGGGGCTTCTATGGCTTCTGTCAGAAATTGCAACGCAGGAATGCAGTTCTCTGCGCCAACGAGCTGTTCGAACAGATTGCAGTCTAAAGGAAGTAATTCAAGCCAGCGCTGGGTCACCCAAGCTGAGTCATCGTAAAAACGATGCTGGTAGAGGTTTCCAAGTTGAGGAAACTCTTCATAAACATGGGATAACTGCTGGCTTAAATAGAAGAAATCTGGTGAGTTGTCTGGATGTTGCCAATTGTCTAACCATTCGACCTCTGCATGGCGTAAGCCGTCCGCATCTGCACGAACTCGTTTGACAACAAAGCGTTTCTCACCAGCGACTGTAATACCAAGAAGACCATCACTGAGTGTTTCAAAATCAACAATCCTGACCAAAGTTCCGATAGATGAAACGTTACCCACGTCTTTAGGGTCACCTTCACTTCCTACTAGGCAAACTCCAAAACCCACATTTTGTAGACTGCATTCCTTTACCATTCGCTTATATCGTGGCTCAAAAATGCGCAGATTCATTTTACCTTCAGGGAGTACAACTGAAGTGAGTGGGAATAACATGACTTCTTTCATTCAAACGTCCTCTTTGATTCACGGATACATACGAATCCCTTATCACTCCGATCACTAACGATTTATGTTGGTTAATCGACTGGCTTAAAAAGTCATAAAATCGCTCACGCAAACGATCCAAATCACACATTTATTGCAATAAAATGCAACAAACAAAAAGTTCCGTAAATAAAGATAATTTCGTGATGCAACTCACCAAAAACGTTTCATTTTGCACCCTTTATCACTTTCATTTGGGATTTTTATCGCTATTATTCCCGCCAATTGGAAAGCGCAGCACAGATTGCGTGTTCTGAATCATTACAAACATAGAGAGTCCCCTTATGCGTAAATCACTTTTAGCTCTTAGCCTTCTAGCGGCTACTTCAGCTCCAGTTATGGCGGCAGATTACTCTGACGGCGATATTCACAAAAACGATTACAAGTGGATGCAATTTAACCTAATGGGTGCATTTGACGAACTTCCAGGTGAGTCTTCACACGACTACCTAGAAATGGAATTCGGCGGCCGCTCTGGTATCTTCGACCTTTACGGCTACGTTGATGTATTCAACCTAACTTCTGATCCAGGTAGCGACAAAGCTGGCGCAGAGAAGATCTTTATGAAATTCGCTCCACGTATGTCTCTAGATGCGGTAACTGGTAAAGACCTATCTTTCGGTCCAGTTCAAGAGCTATACGTTGCAACTCTAATCGAGTGGGGTGGTAACTCTGGTGTTAACTCTCAAAAAATCGGTCTAGGTTCTGACGTAATGGTTCCTTGGTTTGGTAAAGTTGGTGTTAACCTATACGGCACTTACGACGGCAACAAAAAGGATTGGAACGGTTTCCAAATCTCGACTAACTGGTTCAAACCATTCTACTTCTTCGAGAACGGTTCATTCATTTCTTACCAAGGCTACATCGATTACCAATTCGGTATGGATGATGATGCTGGTAACAAGTTTGGTTCAACCGCGTCAAACGGTGGTGCAATGTTCAACGGTATCTACTGGCACTCAGACCGCTTCGCAGTGGGTTACGGTCTAAAAGGTTACAAAGACGTGTACGGTATCAAAGATACTGATGGGTTCAAGTCAACTGGCTTTGGCCACTACCTTGCTGTAACTTACAAGTTCTAATTGAACCACTAAGTTTGCTCAAAAATGGCGCCTTTCGGCGCCATTTTTATTTGCTTTCCTTTTTTCCCTCATTATCCTTGCAGCAAACCTTTTTAATGAGAGCGTTTGGTGAATATCCTTATCCTCGGTCCAGGTGCGGTGGGCTCACTCTGGGCAACAAAATTTAAGCTTGCCGGGCACAATGTTTCATTGTGGGGAAGAAGTTCTGAAAGCCAACAATCACTTCAGTTGGATGACACACCCGCAATCGTATTCAGTAATCAAGATATTTCCTCCGTAAATAAAGCAGATCTCATTTTGATCACGGTAAAAGCTTGGCAAGTGGAAGACGCCATTCAGCCTTTGCTCCCTCATATCAATACAGACACGATTATCATGCTGATGCACAATGGTATGGGTACTGCCTCTGCCTTGGAGAAGGTTGTGCCAAACAATCCGATAGTGCTCGCAACAACGACGCACGGCGCATACAAACCAGATAACCAACACGTATTGCATACCGGTCACGGAACAACGCAAGCGGGTGGTTATAATGACAAAGGAATGCAGTGCGCTTTTCTGCAAGATGTTATGCATCATGCTCTTCCAGAGGTCATTTGGAATCCACACATCCAATCTGCGTTATGGACTAAGTTAGCAATTAACTGCGCGATTAACCCACTGACTGCGATTCACCAGTGTAAGAATGGTGAGCTTGCGCAGCCCGAGTTTAAGATACAACTCGAAAGCATCACTCAAGAACTGGTTGAAGTAATGAGTAAAGAAGGTATTGCTATCGAGTTTCGCTCTCTTTTCGATACGGTAATGCAAGTGGTGAACGCCACAGCTGAGAACTATTCTTCAATGAGGCAAGACGTATTCCATCAACGTCGAACGGAAATTGATTTTATAACCGGATACTTGTTAAAGGCTGCCGAGAAACATCGTATCAATACGCCTGAGAATTTAAAACTTTACCAACGCATCAAACAAATAGAACAAAGCTGGACAGAACAATGAGTAAGAAAATCTTAGTGCCAATAGCTCCAGGCACCGAAGAAATGGAAGCCGTCACCGTTATCGACATGATGGTTCGCGCGGGTTATGACGTTACAGTAGCGAGTGCTGCTTTTGATGGCTCATTGACGATGAAAGCTTCTCGCGGAGTCACACTAACTGCCGATTGTAAGCTAGTCGATATCGCTGATGATGAGTTTGACGCCATAGCGCTTTCTGGTGGTGTTGGTGGTGCAGAAATTTTTCGTGATAGCACGGTGATGATAGAAATCCTTAAGCAGCACATCTACGAGGGAAAATTGGTCGCTGCTATCTGCGCAGCACCGGCGTTGGTATTGCAACACCATGATCTTTTCCCACAATCACTGATGACCTGTCACCCGAGCTTTCAGTCACATATCCCGGAAGAGAAGTGGCGCAGCAAACGCGTGACCTTTGATATCAACCACAACCTGATCACCAGTCAAGGTCCGGGTACAGCTTTAGAGTTCGCGATGGAAGTAATCATTCAACTCTCAGGTAAAAAACACGCATGGTCAGTTGCTGAACCAATGATCCCTCTGCCTACTCTGCACTACCACAAGCTTGGTGAGGAATAATGTTTGACGTAAATGCTGTACGCGAGCAATTTCCTGCTCTAAACCAATCCGTCAACGATACGCCCTTAGTGTATCTAGATAGCGCAGCGACAACGCAAAAACCGCAATGTGTGATTAATGTCATCAGTCATTACTACAGTGCGCAAAATGCCAATGTTCACCGTGGCAGCCATAGTTTAACGGCTAATGCCACCAGCCAATTTGAAGCGGCACGAGAACGAGTGGCAAGCTTTATTGGTGCAAACAGCTCTAAAGAGATCATTTGGACACGGGGCGCAACCGAAGCACTGAACTTAATTGCTCAAACCTACGCCCGTAGCACGTTACAACCAGGTGATGAGATCTTGATTAGCGAGATGGAGCACCACGCCAACATCGTGCCCTGGCAAATCGTGGCAGAGCAAACGGGTGCTAAAGTCATTAAAGTTCCGATGACATCAGATTGCCAGTTCGACATCAGTGCATTTGAGGCGCTTCTGTCTGACCGCTGTAAAATTGTTGCTTGCGCGCAAATAACCAACGTAACAGGCACACGCCAACCTATAGAAAAAATCACTGAACTGGCGCACAACGTTGGCGCGGTTATTGTAGTTGATGGCGCGCAAGGCATCGTACATGAGCAACTTGATTTATCGGCATCAGATATCGATTTCTACGTTTTCTCAGGTCACAAACTTTATGCACCAGCAGGCATTGGGGTTTTATACGGCAAGCTTGAACTTTTGGAAGCCATGCCACCATGGCACGGCGGCGGTAAAATGGTTGAACGCGTTTCTTTCGAAAAAACGACGTTTTCTGCACTTCCTGGAAAATTTGAAGCGGGCACACCAAACGTTGCGGGCGCGATTGCTCTAGCGAAAGCCATTGAGTGGTACCAAGGTTTTGACCATCACGAAGTAGAGACTCATCTCCATGCGCTTCAGGATAAGGCCTACCAAGCACTAAGCGCTTTGGATGACATCCATATTCTAGGCTATCAACCGAATGCCTCTGTACTGACCTTCGTAATGGACGGCGTTCATCACCAAGATATTGCGACGCTGCTCGATCAACAAGGCATTGCGGTACGAGCAGGACACCACTGCGCTCACCCATTGATGGATGCGCTAAATGTGAAAGGCACGGTACGCGTCTCTTTTGGTATTTATAACACGACGAGCGATGTGGAAAGACTCATCGCCGCCGTTGAAAAAGCCGTCGACATGCTATAACGCCAACGGTTTGATTTGGAGTAACCAACAAGGTTACTCCATCTGCCTATCCAGAGTCGCCACGCAATTTCTGCCATTTCTTTTCGCAGCATAAAGCGCTTTATCTGCATGCGCATACAAACGTTTGGTGGTTTCATTTCTGCCTATTTCCACCACGCCTACACTCACCGTGACCGGAATTTCAATCTTTTCAAATTCGAACTGACAATTTTGAATGTGGGAACGTACTTCCTCTCCTACCTCTTTCGCCGCCGACAGAGAAGTTTCTGGCAAAATAATCGCAAACTCCTCCCCTCCGACTCTTGCGAAAATTTCGTCTTTGACGAGTAAGTGAGAAACCAAATCAGCTAACGTCTCTAAGACATAATCCCCCGCATCATGACCACGTTTATCATTGATGACTTTAAAAAAGTCCAAATCAAACAATAACAACACGGAGTGATAATCTGGAGCTTGGGATTTAATAACTTCTTCTGTGAGCTTTTCGAAAAAAACACGTCGGTTGTAGATATTGGTGAGAGCATCTATTTGGCTTTGATGGCGAAGAAGGGTTTCAACTCGGTGGCGATTGGAGATGTTGCGTGTAAGAATAAGGACAACGCGACGACCCCGGTATTTTATAGCGAGTGGGCAGATCTTGCCTTCGTAGTATAGGTCGCCTCTTGGTCCACTGTTGGCATCTATTCCCTGAATGCTGTCGGCGCACATCTTGTACTCGATCGTCACAATACTGTCTTGTTTCAGTGATCGACTGATCTGCTCGATAAACCAGTCGGCTTTATCTTTTTCAAGTACGCTGTGAAGTGTCTTACCTATCAAATTGCTTCCATCGTGATAGGCTTTTTTATCTGTTCCTCCAAAAACATCAATATAGATACCATCTTCACTCAGAATAAAAGTGGGGTCTGGCATTCCGGATAATACGTCTTGCGCATGTTCCAAGGTGAATTGCATATAGGGAGGTTCCTAGCGTTTGTACCTAAATATCCCAATCGCCTCCAAATGCGTGTCAGCATTGGGGAACAGGAGCGAATGAGGCATATGTCTACTATCTAATATAGACAAATTTTAAATACAATTGAGTTTATAAAAACCAAGTGGGCAATATAATGAACCAGGATCAATAGAAAGGTTAATTAACACTAAAATAGTCGACTATTTGCATACTTTTTATCCATATGCAAAAAATGTCTCAACTCAGATACAAAAAAGCGCCAAACAGCTAGGTTATTCGGCGTTTTTAAGAATTGGGAAAATGACTCGTTACACGGCGGTTTGCTTAATCTGCTCTACAATAGCTTTCAAGCCATTACCACGTGACGGGCTTAAATGGGAGACAAGCCCCAGTTGACCAAAATAAGCATCAATATCAAATGCTTGAATTTGATCGGCCGTTTTTCCGTCATAAGCCGCCATCACCAAGGCAATCAATCCACGGACGATACGCGCATCGGAGTCCGCACAAAAATGCCAAACGCCATCTTGCTCTTGGCTCACTAACCACACCAAGCTTTCACAACCCGAAACGGTAACTTGTTCTGATTTCAGCTCTTCTGGTATTTGTGGCAGCTTTTTACCCCACTGAATAACCTGACGGTAGCGATCTTCCCAGCCTTGAAATTGCTGCATAGTCGCTACAATGTCTTCGCTGGTGATATCTGTACCAAATGGAGAAACGGGAAAATCTGTCATGATGCGCTCTTCTTCTAGTTTACTTCTTATATTTTGAAATCAACTTCTCAACGATTCGCGATACCGCGACAAAGCCAAACGTTGCAGTTACCACAGTCGCCGCACCAAAACCGCTAGCACAATCCATACGTTTTGGGCCTTCCGCTGTCGACTTCACACCACACACTGAACCGTCTGCTTGAGGGTACTTCAGCTGCTCGGTTGAAAACACGCAATCAATACCAAACTTACGAGCCGGATTCTTAGGGAAGTTATGATGACGACGCAAGGTGTCTTTGATTTTCTTCGCTAGAGGATCTTGGATCGTTTTCGTTAAATCAGCGACCATGATCTGCGTTGGGTCAACCTGACCACCAGCGCCCCCCGTAGTGATCACTTTGATCTTGTTGCTGCGGCAATACGCCAACAAAGACGCCTTCGCTTTTACGCTGTCAATCGCATCTAGCACGTAATCAAACTCTTTGCTTAAGTACTCATGTTGATTGTCTGGCGTGATGAAATCATCAATCAGATTGACTTTACACTCTGGGTTGATCAATTTGACACGCTCGGCCATAACTTCAATTTTGCTTTGGCCAACGGTGCCCGTCATCGCATGAATTTGGCGGTTAATATTCGTGACACAAACATCGTCCATATCAATCAGAGTCAACTCACCGATCCCCGTACGAGCCAGCGCTTCCACCGCCCATGAACCTACGCCACCAATACCAATCACACAAACGTGTGCAGCGCGAAGAATGTCTACTTCGCTGTTGCCATAAAGACGACGAGTGCCGCCAAAGCGTTGATTGTAGCTGTCAGATGCTGGGGTATCGAGTTCACGCATATTGAAGTCCAGATGATCGATAGAAAAACAAAGAGTGCGATTTATACGCACTCTTTGATGAAATGTCTAGATAAGAGGCGGTTCCTCTTTCTTGGATGGCTATTGTAGCTTTTCTGGCGGCAAAGCCCAAGGCGCTTGAGTTGGTGAGTTTTCCAGCCCAAGTTTCCAAACTCGACCAAAATGCTTGTAGTGCCCTGCTTCCGTTCCTGCTCTCGCACCAATGCCATGATACAGATCCAAATGGTTCTGTTTTACAGCACCACCAGTGTCTAAAACGATCAGCATTCGCAGTTGATGCGCACCACTCCACGTACCATCGGCATTCAGCAGTGGCACTTCCGCCAAGATTGGAGTCCCCATTGGTAAGATAGAACGGTCACCCGCGACCGCGGCCATTGGCAACAAAGGAATACCAGCCGATCCCGTTACTGGCGCTTCCGCTTTTGGCGCAAAGAAGACGTAAGAAGGGTTTTGCTCCAACAACTCGCGTACTGTTGCGTCGTCGTTGTCCATTACCCATTCTTTAATCGCTTTGAGAGACATTTTTTCACGCGGCACTTCACCACGTTCAATCAAAATGCGGCCAATACTAACGTAAGCTTTATTATTTTTCCCTGCGTACGCGAAGTACTCCAACGTATCATCATCTTCAAAATGCACATAGCCACTGCCCTGCACTTCCATCATAAACGGGTCAATACGGTTAGGTGCATAACCTAGCACTAAACCTTGGCCATCTAATGCCCCGTTGTAGATCTCCGCGCGAGTCGGACAATCTGATGAGCAGTTTGGCTTGCCATAAACTGGGTACTTAAAAATGTCGTTTGGTGTATGACGCAGTTCCATCACGGGAGAAAAGTATCCGGTAAACAGCACATTACCTTTTTTATCACCACCACCCAATTGCGCGGCTTGAATGCCAAACGCACTCAACGCACTGGTATCTCCGCTCTGTTGCGCCCACTCACTTAATCGTTGATATAGCGGTTGGTATATCTTCGCCATGGATGGTGACTTTATCACCACTTGCTCAGCTTGCTTGTTAAATTCAGTAAAATCGCGTGGTTTGTTAGACTCAACCACATCCACTTGATTGAGGATCTGAGGAAACTCACCATCAAGATATTGCTGAGCACGATCATTTTGTTGAGCACAGCCAAAGAGTAGGCTCAAAGAGATAATAGGAAGGAGTTTTTTTAACACGTGTCTTTTCCGTAAAAGAGAATAGCAAAAGGATGGCAAACAAATGCATACGGTGCAATTGAAAAGCAACGACAAAATGTTTCAACGCTAAGCCAATCCGTTTACTCGTTGTAAATTCATTCAGTTAATGCAACATGATAACAGCGGAAGAATTACGGAATTGTCCGGATTATGTTTGGAAGTAAAATTTACTGATTGAGAGATGAAATTGTGATCATCCATATGGCTCACAGACGCAAGAGAGCTCTGCTTAAAAGACAATAATAAAAACGACTATCTTACCGCTATCCTTGCACGTCCCTCTAAACGGAATACAGGTAGATAATGATCATTGGCATCCAGCTTCATTTCTGCATGCTGCTTACCCACAAAATTGAAGTGCCGCTCATTTGAACCCACTCGATACGAAAACGAATCCCCATCGAATTCAAAACTGGTCGCCACTGTAGAACCATTTACGGTAACACCGCGCTCACTCAACACAAATTCTTCACGAGCATAAGGCGCAACATCTTGCTCAACCCAGCGACCATAAATTGTCGATTTGGGAATGGGCGGATTAATGGTTCGAGTAATCAAATCACTATACAGCATGCACACGACAACGGTTCCAACTATCGCTATAAGCATGAGAGAACGCTCTAGCCACTTACGAAGCATTGATTTAGATGACGTTTTTGACAGATTTGAAGCAGTGATCGCAGCATTCTTATTAACAGCAGAAGACATGAGGTTCACGTATTGAGGAAAGACGCCACCATTGTAACCTTCCCTCTTAACGGGACCAAGAACCTACCTCAATATGTTTGTGCTTTATTCCAAAATTTCGCCTTGCCACTCAATGAATAAAAAGGCATTATTTTAACATAATTAAACAAAGGAATGGCTGTAGTGAAAATTCGTAGTACTGCTCTCGTAAAAGGATTCCGTCAATCAACACCTTATGTCAATGCTCACCGCGGAAAAACCATGGTGATCATGCTGGGCGGAGAAGCCGTCGCACACAAAAATTTTGGCAATATTATTAATGATATCGCACTCATGCACAGCCTCGGAATCAAAGTCGTGGTGGTGTATGGTGCACGTCCTCAAATTAATCAGCTGCTAGAAAAACAAGACCTCACTACGCCTTACCACAAAAATATCCGCATTACGGATGAATCGGCTTTATCTGTTGTTATGCAAGCTGCCGGACAACTTCAGCTTGCGATTACTGCGCGCCTATCAATGAGCCTCAACAATACTCCGATGGCAGGTACCCAGCTCAATGTCGTTAGCGGAAACTACATCATTGCCCAACCACTCGGCGTTGATGATGGTGTGGACTATTGCCATAGTGGACGTATTCGCCGCATTGACACCGACGCGATTAATCGCACTCTTGATCAAGGTTCAATTGTTCTGCTAGGTCCCATTGCTAGCTCTGTGACTGGCGAGTGCTTCAATTTATTATCGGAAGAAGTCGCCACCCAACTAGCGATAAAGCTGGGTGCGGATAAGCTGATTGGTTTTTGCTCCGAACAAGGTGTCATTGATGACAACGGCAATGCTGTCGCCGAGTTACTACCAATTGAGGCGGAGCATGTCATCAAAACGCTTTCTGAAAATACGTCTCCTGACCTAGATTACAACACTGGAACACTGCGCTTTCTTAAAGGCTCTATTGCCGCTTGCCGTGCCGGAGTACCTCGTAGCCACTTGATCAGTTATAAAGTAGATGGCGCCTTAATTCAGGAGTTGTTCTCTTTCGACGGTATCGGTACCCAAGTTGTTATGGCGAGTGCTGAACAAGTGAGGCAAGCTAATATTGACGATATTGGCGGTATCTTAGACCTCATTCGCCCGTTAGAAGAACAAGGTGTACTGGTTAGGCGCTCTCGAGAACAGCTAGAGCAAGAGATTGGAAAATTTACCATCATCGAAAAAGACGGCTTGATTATTGGCTGTGCTGCCCTTTATCCATACCCAGAAGAGCGTAAAGCTGAGATGGCTTGCGTAGCGATTCACCCTGACTATCGTGATGGAAACCGAGGTTTGTTACTGCTCAACTACATGAAACATCGTTCTAAATCCGAAACCATTGATCAGATTTTTGTCCTCACGACACACAGTTTGCATTGGTTCAGAGAGCAAGGTTTTTACGAAGTCAGTGTCGACTATTTGCCTGGAGCCAAACAAGGGTTATATAACTTCCAGCGTAAGTCCAAAATCTTAGCGTTAGATTTATAGCTTAACCTTAAATCAGGGAGCGAAACTTAACGTTCCACTATACCAACTAACCTCAAAGGGCAGGATTTAGTTCATTAACGCTCAACCCTGCACATCGAGCTTGTTTAGGAACGAGTTTGTTGAGGAGTAAGGCCACACATAAACCCTACTCCGGACTAGCGGGTCATCATGTAAACCCAACTTAGAAATGCGCAAACCATTGCTTGATTTTTGTTCCAATTTTATCTTTTAAATATACATTTGGTTGGCTATACTCTGCTCGCTAGTGATTGGTTTTTAACCAATACGAATGGATCTAGGTGATGTAATTAGCCTTCACCCTAAAATACTGGGCAATTGAAAAACTAGTTAGCTCCGTATTGCACACCAAGGACAGTTGTTAATCTGACTTTAAATAAGCCGAGACGAGCACTGTTATGAGAACAATCATTTGTAATTCGCTTCAAAGCTTCTGGGATATGGCTGACAATCAGTTTTTAGAAGGCCTAGACGTCCACTGTGTTTTCCCCGTAAATGACGCTATCCGAGATTTTATTCTTGCTTATCAACAGCAATACAAAATACGCAGCGTGTCTTTTACCAATGCGTTTGCAAAACATGCATAAAAGAAGACCGAGCCATAAGCTCGGTCTTCTTGTTTTAGTTGGTAAGCCGCTTTACTAACCCACTCGCGCGAGTGGTTTTCACCTTAATGCCTCGCTTCAGAACATTGAGCTCGGCGTAAAGAGCTAAACGCTTTTTCGCGCGGGTAATGCCTGTGTAAATCAACTCACGGGTTAATATCGGGCTAAAGTCTGGTGGCAAAATCATAAGGGTGTAATCAAATTCACTGCCTTGCGATTTATGGATGGTCATGGCGTAAGCCGTTTCATGTTCAGGTACTCGGCTTGGCAAGACCGATTTCACACTGCCGTCAGGTAACTCGAAAAAGACTTTCAAACGCGGTTCTTCTTCACTGTCATCTCGCATACAAATACCAATATCACCGTTATACAAACCTAAACCGTGATCATTACGCGTAACCATGACAGGTCTGCCGTGATACCAAATTTCATCCTGAACTTGAATTAACTTGCGCGCCGCAAGCGCTTTCTCGATGCGTTGGTTTAGCCCAGCCACACCGAAGTCACCTTCACGGATCGCGCACAGCAGTCGGCATTGATTGAAGGTATCTAACACCGCTTTGGCTTTGTGCGTTAGCGACTCTGGCTCTCCGGTTTTAGGATCAGTTTCCTGTTGTCCAATGCGTTTGAGGTAACGACCGTATTCCTGCACCAACGTCTGCATCATTTGGTTGTAATGTTGACTACTTAGTGCGAAATGTTCGATATCGGAAAAGTCACGCGCCCAGACGTTATCTACGCTCGCAGCAGAACCGGAATTAACCGCTTTTGCCAACTGACCAATGCCTGAGCGAGCGTCAAATCGGTAGCTCTTTTGCAGCATACATAAACTATCAGCAATGCTAGATGCACTGTTACCCGTATGGGCTAAAGTATCGAAGCCCGTCAGTTTTGCGATGGCTGACGCCTGCTCTTTGCCATAACCCAACGCATGGAACGAACAGATATCACCCAACACTGCCCCTGCTTCAACTGAGGCAAGTTGATCTTTATCACCTAGCAAAATCAGCCGCGCATGTTTCGGTAAGGCATCGACCACTTTATACATCATTGGTAAATCGACCATCGACGCTTCGTCGATAACCAAAATATCCAAATGCAGTGGATTTTGCTTGTTGTGACGAAATTCTGCGCTATTAGGAATCGCACCCAGCAACCGATGTAAGGTACTCGATTCAGTCGGAATTTTGGCTTTTAGCTCCGGAGAAACTGGCAGCTCTTGCACCGCTTTACCAATGGACTCGGTTAATCGCGCCGCCGCTTTCCCCGTCGGGGCCACCAGCTTGATGGTTAGATTTTTCTCTTGCGTCGCCTGTTCAATCAAAGCAGCAAGCAATTTGGTTACTGTCGTCGTTTTACCCGTACCAGGGCCACCAGAAATCACAGCAAATCGACGAGTTAACGCAACCGCCGCCGCGACTTTTTGCCAGTTCACACAAGCTGAGAGTGGCACGAGTTCATCCAGTATTTGCAAATCTTGAACCTTGCGCGCATTGCTAAGCACGGAATCAATGGCGTGCCAATCCAACGATTCGCTTGCGACCACATCAAGGTGGTCACACACCAATTGCTGACGCAACACTTGGTTGCTGCTTCCCGCTTCTACTGCTTTGCCCAACGCGTTAAACAGAAAATGGTATTGGCGTGCGAACAGATGGTTGAGCAACTCCGATAATCGCGCAAACTCTTGTGGTTGCAAGTTAACTGCGGCGCCCAGCTGATTGAGCTTTTCCGCCAGTGTCACTTCATAATGCCAATAGCGATGCAGATACAGACGCTCACCATCGAACATTAAAGGCAAGGCTTCTCCTTGCGCGCCGACCACGCTGGAATTTTGTAATACTTGAATCCAGTCTATGCCTTGCAACTGTGTGTTAAGCGCCAATGCCGACTCACCAAACAGCCCTAGCTTACTGGCTAAATCCGTAGTTTGCCCTTGTGCATCGCACAGAGACAGACAGATATGTCCTTTACCAAGCTCACTACTGACAACACCAGCGATAAACGCCAGTGCTTGGCTGTCCGACTGTTCATCATGCGTTTGAGAATCAATAAAACAGGCGAATTGGTAGTCGAGCTGACGAATAGCACCTTTGTGCGCCAAGCGTTCCAACACTACCAATAGGCTATCTTGGTCAGAATGAAGATTGTGATTTGTCGTCATTAAAGTAGCTCCATCTGCCCGGCTTGAGTTGAGCGCGTTTCAAGTACTTGACCATCAATCAAACGATCCATCTCTTGTAAGAACTCGAAAGTTGGTTTCGCGGCAAAAATGCCGTGGTCACTCTGCCCATCCATGCCGCGCAAGAACAAGTAATACACGCCACCAAAGTGCTGTTCATAATCATAATTGGCCAATCGGCTGCGTAGGAAACGATGCAGGGCTAACGCATAAATCTGGTACTGCAAATCGTAGCGGTGATCTGCCATCGCCGATTTCAGAGCCTCACCATGATAGTGCGTCACATCGTCGCCAAGATGATTCGATTTCCAGTCAAGCACGTAGTATTTACCTTGATGTTCAAACACCAAGTCGATAAAACCTTTGAGCATGCCTTGCACGGTTTGGAAACCTAAATCCCCCGCTTTCGCCGACAACGGATCGTGACGTTGAATGACTCGGTTTAACGCCGGTGCAGACAAAACTTCAATCGGCAGCAAAAATTCCATCTCCACCAAACGTTGCGACGGTGCTTTTTGATTCAGCAGCAAAGACTTACCATCCAACGGCGTTGCGAGTACGGTATCAATCAATTGCTGTAAAATAGGTAGCCACTCTTCATCGAGCTGTTCGCTTTCCATCAAGCCAAGGATGATTTGTGTATTCTCTTCCGTAGTGGCTGGCTGAGTAAATTCAACTTCCTCAAACAAGCTGTGCAGGAACGTACCCGGACGCGCACCACGAGGGAAGGTAAAAATAGAGCGCTCTGGCTCCACCAAATCCGCTTCGTCTTGCTCTTCAGATGAGTCGATATCAAAACCCGTAATCTCAATCGTGGCATCATGCTCGGCGTGATGAGAGCCTTGCTTGACCAAGCCAGAATAACTGGTGATGCGCCAGTTTCTATCGATAGGGTTTTGCAGCTCTTTCGCGCTAAGATCGTGTATTTCTTCTTGTGGCGCTACGTACTTCTCTTCGAGTTGTTGCGGCGGATCGGCCACAACGACACAATCAAGCTCGTCTTGTTGCTTTGTTAAACCTTGTTGCAAATCGTTAATGCCACCTTCTTGACCATTTTGAATCAAATAGCCAATCGCACTGCGGTGTACACCAGTTGGCTCTTTGGTCGAACGGCCATTGCGCAAAGGTGAGGCACCGATAAAACACGCATACACAGCTCGCGTTAGTGCTACGTATATCAAGCGTAAGTCTTCCGCCAAACGCTCTTTATCCGCTTGCTTCATGGACGCATCGTTGCCAGTAATATCCAGTACCGTGCGGTCATTGGCTGCATCGTAATATTTGGCTTCACTGGCTTCTCGATAGCTGAACACAAACGGCAGAAATACGAGGTCATACTCCAAGCCTTTTGATTTGTGAATAGTTACGATCTGCACTAAGTTACGTTCCGATTCTAAACGTTGGATTTGGTCATCACTGCCACCCAAACCGTTTTCCGCATCACTGATAGACTGAGCGAGCCAACGCAGTAGACCGTGATCGCTGTCCAGTTCATTACTGGCTTGTTGAAGCAGTTCACCGATGTGCATTAAATCGGTAAGCACTCGCTCACCATTTTCACCCTGTGAACTCGCGCCTTCTTCTAGTAATCGCTCGGCAATATGGCGTTTGCTGATCACCGCCCGCAGCATCGGCAGCACACCACGCTGAACCCAAAGTTTGCGATATTCTTTGAATTCGTTTACGGCGTTTTCCCACACAATTTCATCGTTATTAAGTGCATCCAAACTTGCTGCATCAAGGGCAAACAGCTCAGAGGCAAGACTTGCACGCAGCGCACGGTCATTTTCTGGAGTCAGCACCGCTTGCAGCAAACGCTGTAGATCCTGCGCCACTGAACTGGTAAACACACTGTCTCGGTTAGACAGGTACACGCTGGCAATGCCTTGTTCAGCCAGCGCTTGTTTGATCATTCGACCTTCACTACCTGTTCGAACCAACACCGCGATATCGCCCGCTTGAACCGCTTTCTGTTTTTCGCCATTCACCAGACACGCTTGCCCCTGTTGAGCCTGCGTCAAAATAGTTTGGATTTGGCTTGCAGTCGCCTCTGCCATTCGAGTCAAATACTCGCCTTTTGGTAGCGGTTTATCGTCCGCTTCTTGCAACCAATAAGTCAGCGCCGGTTGCTTTTGGCCACCCATAGTCCAAATGCGTTTTTCGGCATTGGGACTGTACTTAACGGGTAAGAACGGAATATCTGAATCATAGATAAATGGACTGTCTGGCAAAGCAAATACTTGGTTTACCGCCTGCACCATATCTGCGCTAGAACGCCAGTTGGTTCCTAACGTATAGTGGGCACTTACTTGGTTACGCGCTTTGATATAAGTGAAAATGTCTGCGCCACGAAAGCCATAAATCGCCTGCTTGGGATCACCGATCATAAACAAACCACATTCCGGATTATTCAGATAAATACGGCTGAAAATACTGTATTGAAGCGGGTCGGTATCTTGGAACTCGTCAATCATTGCGACGGGATACAAAGTACGAATACGCGCCGCTAAAAGCTCGCTTTCGTCCGTATCGATAGAAGCAGAAAGTTGCGTCAGCAAATCATCGAAAGAGAGCCACTGTTTTTGATTTTTCGCGTTGGCCAGCATTGCACGACAATGCTCAATCGCATGAGCAAGCAGTGGCGCTTTTAAGCTGATTGGATTGGCAAGAAATGTTTCAATGGCTTCAAATACCGCATGCTGCGGCGCACTGCCTTTCGGTGTTTTTTCCAACAAGACGTTTTGCGCGAATTTCTCCAGCTTGTCTGGATAATCGTAACCTGTAGTTTCCGTTGCCGCCCAAGCGTTTACCACCTCCAACCACGTCGGCAGAGACTTTTTGGTATAGCTACGTTTGTTAATACCTGAATCTGAAATCAGCGTTAAGAAGTCATCTTGGCTTTCTCGCCACTGTGCTTTTAATTCATCAATTTTTTTCAAATTTTCAGTATGAAGATCAGCCAAACTGCCTTTCATTGCTGGAACAGAAAGGCTTAACGGCGCACCAGTTAAGTAATTGCTGATGTCAGACAACAACGCAGATGGAGAGCTCCATAGCTGGCGAATTTCCCCAGCCAAGGTAAACGGCAACGGGTAGAAATTGCGACGCCAGTAATCGGCTACAACTTGCGCTTTTAGGTGACTTTCATCGGTCACAAACTCGTTATTAAATCGGCTGCCAGATTCAAACGCATTTTGCGTTAGCATACGTTGGCAAAAACCGTGAATGGTGTAGACCGCCGCCTCGTCCATCTGACGCTCTGCCTGCAATAAAATTTCTGCGGCTTGCTTGTGATCGTCAAACTCATTAAGCAAAGGTTGGATCACCGGATCGGAACTCTGTCCACGCGCAAACGCGATTCGCGCATCATGGATTCTTGCCCTGATACGATCGCGTAATTCCGCAGTTGCCGCTTCGGTAAAGGTTACGACCAGAATTTGGTCGACCGTAAGCGGTACGCGATGCCGAGTTTCCGCGCTGCCGTGACCAAGCAAAAGGCGCAGATATAAACCTGCAATAGTGAAGGTTTTACCTGTACCTGCTGATGCCTCGATTAACCTCGCACCATGCAGAGGAAACGTCATCGGTTCTAGTGGCGTTGGTTGAGGTTGCTCTGTGCGGTCTAACGTATGTAGAGGACACTCTGCACCTGACATTTGATCCATAACGCTGAATCTCTCCAGATTATTTACTAGGACGTATCACCTAATAAATGTG
Organism: Vibrio sp. Vb0888; assembly: GCF_033338835.1. NCBI lineage: Bacteria > Pseudomonadati > Pseudomonadota > Gammaproteobacteria > Vibrionales > Vibrionaceae > Vibrio > Vibrio sp. Vb0888. The sequence continues at coordinate 261,214 of NZ_JAWOTL010000006.1, read as the reverse complement.
ATCTATAGTTAAAAATTCTATTAATATGTTTAACAAGTTGGATAATTTAGAGCTTTGTGAGATCTTTCTCACGGTTATCCATAAGACGTACCGTTAGTATGCGCCCCACGAGATAAGCCAAACCTTTTGGCGGCACAACTCAAATGAATTAAACAAAAGTATCATGGTCCCTCTGACCTTGTGGCCGTACAGCGAACGCCCTACAAAAAATAATGATTTTCTGGCGGCCACCCTACTCTTCCTTCTCTTTATCCAACTGTCTTTATTACGCTTTTACGTCATCAGCGTCTTGAACCGCTAAGCGCGCACCTTGCAAAACTAATGCTGTCAGCAAACGAACTTCTGAGGCCAACTCATCATTCCAAGCAGGCCAAATTCGAGAGATGTACGCATTATTGCCTTCGCCCGGGCTCATGAAGCCATCATTGAATGCGTCAGCCATTTTCTTCAAAGATTTCTCTTCGTCATCTACCCACTGACCGCGACTAAAGCCCGCTTCAACACAAGCCAACGCCGTTTTCGGGAAATAAGGCAAAGGCTTAGTCATGCCTTCGAAGAATAAGCGAACTAATTCAGTCAGTAGCTGTTTGGCATACTGAGCATCGGCAATTTCTGGGTAGATCAAATGCAGCGCGCCTTCTTTACGATCGTAACCAATGATGTGGGTTTTCTTAGCATGACCCGACGCCGACATGGCAAGGTGATCGATCCACGCAGCAAGGTAATCCTGCGAGCGAATCTTACCGCTTCGATAGCGAATCAAACCGGATTGGTAGCATTGAGTTAGCCAACCTGTTAGGCGAACGTTTTTCTCTTCGCCTTCATTTCGCTCAAACAAGGAATCAAACGTCAGGTCGATTTCCAAATCGTCTTGAGGCGCACCAGATAAAAACGCCAGTTTATCCACCAGCTCTTCCGCCTGAACTCGGTTGGTTTCAAACTCGATATCACCAAACGCCCCCACCGGCAGTTTGCCTTGCGCGCGCTGTTGACTCATAAAGTGTTTAAGCACCTCTGTTGTTTTCTCTGGCTGCATCAATGTCGTTTCAAGCAAGGTTTCTAACAGCTCATCACGCATTTGATAGCTTTCCAAACCACCTACAACAAAGGGTTCGTCGTCTTCCATCACCGGTAGCGGCGGTTCAAAGATTACTTTTAAACGACGATTGAAAAAATACTGCACAGGTAAGCGCCAGAAACGTTGCAACTCTACTAAGTCGAGCTCAAGTGGGAACGTCGCTCCTAACAGATAGTCGTCTAATGCCCGATTAAAATCACGACGAACATAGCCTTGCGATTGACTACTTTGAGTCAATGCCGCTGGAATCCACTCTTTCGCGTAGCTGGCGTGCATGCCTTGGAACGCACTTGGGCTAAACGGCACCATGGCGTGGGTATTCACCAACGCATTTAATAAGTTGTCGCCAGACTCATCAACGGGCAACGCTTCATCACCACTTAAACAATAGTTCTGGTGGCAGTATTCCATCAGCTCAGAAACCAGAACCGAAGGCACTCGCTCGGTATTGTCTTGGATTGAACGGCCAACATAACTGATGTAGAGCGTTTGCTGTGCCGATAACATTGCTTCGAGGAATAGGTAACGGTCATCATCTCGGCGCGAACGGTCGCCCGGTTTGGTTCTTCCCGTCATCAAGTCAAAGCCTTCTGGCGGCATGGAGCGTGGGTACACGCCGTCATTCATCCCCAGTAGGCAAACGGTTCTAAACGGAATAGAGCGCATCGGCATCAGGGTACAAAAGTTCACTTGACCAGCCAGGAAGCGCTGGCTGACTCGTGTGCCAGATAATTTGTTTTGAAGGTATTGGCTGATGATCGACGGAGATAACGCATCATCAAATGCGGCATCAGCTAATTGCTCTTTGAGTTGGCTGAGCGTATCGCGAATGGATTTGAGCGCCATTTCGCCTTCTAACTCAACTGAGAAGAAGTCATCCAGCAGTGAAACCAAAGTCTCTCGCCAACCATCAATAGTCTGAACATGAGAAAGTTTGCTTCGATAAGTGCTAATTTGTTGAATAAAGTGTGCCAACTTGCCCGCCAGCTCTGCGCCCATGCCTTGCACTTCGTTGTACGGAGACAAACTGCCTTGCTCGGTTTCAAACAAACCTGCGGATTCTGGCATCGCGTAGCCAAGCAACATGCGTTGAATACCAAATTGCCATGTGTTTTGACGGGTTTCCGGCAGTTCAAATTCGCGTCCGGTATTGGCATCCAATCCCCAGCGAATCCCCGATTCCTCAACCCATTGTTTGGCTTGTAAAAAATCATCTTCGCTGAGTTCAAAACGCTTTAATATCGCTGGAGTTTCCAGAAGTTCGAGTAGTTCTGATGCCAAACAGCGCGTATTGGGTAAGTTCACCAACTGCATAAATGCGGCCAGAATTGGGCTCTCTTGATCGGCGGTTCGGTCAGAAATCGAATATGGAATAAAACGCTCACCCGGCGCGTTACCAAAGACCGCCTGAATCGCAGGGCTGTAAGCGTTGATGTCCGCGACCATCACGATAATATCGCGCGGTTTTAACGTTGGGTCAGCATCGAACATCGCCAATAGTTGATCATGCAGCACTTCCACTTCGCGCATCGGGCTGTGACAAACGTGTAGGCTCAGTGATTTATCACCCAAGCTAACCACTTGTTTGTGATGACTGTTTTCAATCTGTTGGTCATCTTGATGTTCTTCAAGATTGAGAATATCCGCTTGCAATTGATGGAGCAGACTGTCGCGCTCAACATCAACAAAGGCTTCGATTTCATGAGATTCCAGCTGAGACAACAGATACATATTGTCACGCCCGAGTTTACCCATGGATGCCAACAGACTGTTTCCGACCACATCGGTGTGCAGCTCATCGATCACATTATCTTCCAGTGATCCTTTCAGTTGCTCAGTTTCACCTTGCACTTCCGAGTGATCGTCCTGCCACACAACGTGCTGACGATGTTTCGCCGCCAAACGAGCCAGATATTTGCGATCTCGAACTTCACCCCAGTAATAACGACACGGGTTGGTGAACATCAGATGCACGTCGATGTGTTCACCAATTGCTTTTAGCGCATCCATATAGCGAGGCGGCAACGAAGAAATGCCAAAAACAAACAAACGCTTGGGTAAATGGTCAAAATTGCCGTTAAAACTCTCTAACGTGTCGATAAAGTGCTCATAAAGGTTGGCACGGTGATATGGAGACTGTCCTAATGACACAGTGTGATCATACAACGCTTGCCATAAGATCGGCTGCCACGGATGCTCATCTTCCAGCTCTGGCACACTCTGCCCTGCTTCCCAACTTGCGATCCACTCCGGACGATACACCAAGTAACCATCGAAAATATCGGCAATTTTCTCAGCCAGTTGATACAGCTTAGAGTGATCACTGTCATCTTTGAGGTACTGCGCTAACGGCGAAAACACGTCTTGGTTGAGAAGCCCCGGCAGCAGATGCATCAACTTCCAAGTCATCGCTTCTTTGTTAAACGCACTGCGTTTTGGCACGTCTGGCAACACCTGCGTAAACATTTCCCAAATGAAGGTAGCAGGAAGCGGAAAATCAATGTTCGCGGCAACACCAAACTCTTTGGCCAATTCCATTTTTAGCCACTGAGACATGCCCGGACTTTGAACCAGAATTTGTTCTTTTTCGAACGGGTTTTCCAGCGGACTGATTCGAATCAGTTCGACAAGGAGTGATTTAAGAACGTCAACTTGGTTGGAGTGATAAACAGTAAACAAATTGGGAATACCGAGCGCCGATTGAAACTGTTAGCTAGCTTAGCACAGCCCCATTTAAACCCGCAGTGATCTCGCGTTCGGAAAAAACAAAAGGTTATATATCACTCAAATAGAGTATGAATCTTCTGAATTTTCACATGTCAATCAAGTCTGACACTTCCATACAAAATGTGACATTCGTCGCAACTATTCCATAATAAAAAACACTGTTTTATACTCCCTCTACCCATAATTTATAAACAAACAAAAAGTATGTTTCGCAAACTGTCTTCCAACAGCGCTTGGCTGATTGCTTTTTTTGCTTGCTTTGCAGTGTACCTGTCGATCGCTTGTTATCCTTTTGTGTTGTCTAACAATCAGAATGAACCGCTAACCTTGTTGCAAGGTTACTATTTGGTTTCGACTCAATATGGCTGGCTGGGCTTGATCGCTCTTCCATTTATGTTGTTGAGTTTATTGCTCTCTTTTCTACCGACTCGAGCATTCAAAGGTATCGTGATCGCTATCGCGATCTGTCTATTGATCATGTTTAAAGTCGATATCCTCGTTTTTCAGCAATACAAACTTCACATCAACGCTCTATTAATCCGTATGTTTTTCGAAGGTGGCGGTCATGTCTTCGATATTTCGTGGATGAGTTGGCTTATCTTCGTCAGTGAAGTTGCCGTTCTGGTGATCGGGCTCGCTTGTACCGTTTGGGTAAGTAATCAACTGGCACAAAGCCGAGCTAAGTTCGTTTTGATCAGCGTCTGGTTTGCTGTATTGCTTAGCACGCAGATGATTCATGCGTACAAAAACGCACTTTACGACGATGAAGTCAGTCAGTTTTCGAATAACTGGCCACTTTACTACCCGCTGACGGCTCGTAAATTTATTTACAAACACGACCTAGTGGATGAGAGCATTGCATCGAAGAACCGCGTAGAGTTAACCAACATTGAACGTAGCTCACTCAACTACCCGCTTGCGCCGATTCAAGTGCAAAGCAAAGAGAAACAGCCCAATGTTTTGTTTATCTTGGTTGACGCGTGGCGCTACAGTGATGCGACGCCGGAAATCATGCCAAATGTCAGCAAGTTCGCCGAAAAAACGGTAAATTTCACACAACATATGAGCGGCGGCAACTCAACTCAAGCGGGTATTTTCAGCCTGTTTTACAGCTTGCCAGCAACCTACTGGGAAAGCTTTTACGCAAGTCAACGCTCTCCTGTTTTTATGGATACGCTGCAAGCAGAAGGCTACCGCATGGGCATTTTTGGCTCGGCACCGCTCACCAGCCCGCCACTCTCTCGCACGGTATTCAAAAAAGTGTCGGACTTGACCCTGAAACAAACTGGAGAAACAGCTATCGAGCGCGATCAGCAGATAACAGACAAGTTCATCGAGTTCCAAAAGCAGGACAGCGACAAGCCGTACTTTGGTTTTCTGTTCTACGATGCCGCCCACGGCACGGTGTTTCCCGAACCTGAATTTGCGAAATTCAAACCATACTGGGAACGCGTTGACCACATTTTGCTCAACAACGATTTTGACGCTTCGCTTTACCATAATCGATACAAGAACTCGTTGTACTACATCGATAGCTTGATTGGTGATGTGCTGAAAAACGTCGACTTAGACAATACCATTGTGGTGATTTCATCAGATCATGGTGAAGAGTTTAATGACCATAAGATGAACTATTGGGGCCACACGGGTAACTACAGTGACGTTCAAGTACATGTGCCTCTTTACGTGTACATGCCAAATCGTCAGCCAGAGCAAGTTGATTACCGCACGACCCATTTTGACGTCGTGCCAACCATGATGAATACGCTGTTTGACGTTCAAGGAACAACGAGTTCATACAGCGTTGGTCATAACTTGTTTGATAGCTCTGCCTCTCGCGATTGGTATATTGCAGGCAGCTACTACAACTATGCATTGGTCGGCAAAGAACTGATGCTTGTGGTCAACCCTGGCGGGCACTCTCAGCAACTGAATCGCCAGTTAAAAGTCGAGAAAGAACAGAAAGTTCCTGTCGATATCATTCGTCATTCTCTGGATGAGATGTCGCGATTTTACAAAAAAGGCTAGCGTCCAACATCGACGCCGATTGAAATAAAAAAGCCTCTTGGTTGTAAGACCAAGAGGCTTTTTCCTATCTGCTATTTAAGCGTGATGAGCGTGCATCAAGCGTGGCTGAATCAACAAGTTGTTGATGTATTGTAAGGCCACATAAGAGACAACAAATGTTGCCACAATCAACTCAAGACCAGCTAAGCCGCGCACTTGTTGAACATAGTGCGCAGCCAATCCTTGCAACTCCATCCAATTGGCCATTTTAAACAGCGCCGTCGCACCGATCACCATCGGGAAAGTGAACGCCGCATAGCCTGGGCTAAATGGCAGTCTAAGCAATTTAAAGAATGCGAGGTAAATGATGGCTGTCATCAATACCGCGATACCAAATAGCATAGCGATGATCACTGGTGATGGTGTCGCAGTGACCGTTAAGTACCCTGCCAATGATAGACTTGCTGGCGCTGCCATGATTGCCATTGTTGGTTTCGCTGCATCCGGAATTTCATGGGTAAACATGAAACGGTAAATCATCATCGGCAACATGATCGCGTACGCCACCATACCGAACATCAATGCACCTTGTGCCACTGGTGCTAACATCGGGTTGCCAGAGAAAGACACATCTGCAACGATGATACCCACAGGCGGTACAAACCAACTAGGAACCATGTGGTGCAATTCAAAATCTTTGGCGCGATGGTAAACAAAGCTCACCAAGAACACGATGTGCAAAACCACCGCAATCAGCCAAAGCGCATCGCCAGCTAATGGGTAAAAATGGCCGAGAGAGTTCGATACCACCATAGTGCCCATCGCAAATGTCGGAACCACGCTGCCCACAACCGGATGAGCAAGATCTTGTCTCAACAGATGATTATGTAGCAAAAACTTGGTTGCCAATATAGCCAACAATATGCTTGCGATACCCGCACTAATCCACTGTCCGTAGCCATGTAATTCGGCGAAGTTTTCCCAACTCCAGCCCAAGCTTGCAATACCAAGAGCCAAACCCGCCATTGGAGTTGGCGCTCCCATTATTTTTGCTTTTGTTCTTTGAATCATGATGACCTCAACCAGACTCACTCTTGATGGGACGTATAATACGCTTGCACTTCGTTCCGATATATCTAATTATTTAAAACAAACGTTCAGAATTACTTAACGGTGGGGTATGGCAAGTCACATTTCTCTTAAACAACTGAAAGTGTTTACGACGATCACGCAGCACAAAACGCTCACAGCGGCTTCTGATAGTCTCTTTTTATCGAAAGCCGCAGTGAGCATGGCACTCTCAGAATTAGAAAAACAGATCGGCCATCACTTGTTTGATCGTGTTAATAACCGACTGATTTTGAACCAAGAAGGTCAAAAACTGCTACCACTGGCGGATGAGTTACTCAACCGAGCCAAAGACATCGAGAGCATTTTCGATGGTGACCAAGCGCTATCGGGCCAACTTCGCATTGGTGCCAGCGACACCATTGGCAACCAAGTCGCGCCCTATTTGCTTAGCGAATTTCGTCAGCAAACGAACCATCGTTCTCAAAGCCTGTTCATTTCTAACTCCGCACAAATCTGCGACATGCTGACCGATTACGAGTTAGACATAGCCCTCATTGAGGGCAAAACACTTCACCCTGAATTGCAGTCTACCCAGTTTAGCGAAGATGAAATGTGCGTGATTTGCGCGCCCGATTACCCAGCCGCGCACGAAGGGCCAGTAAACTTAACCGAGCTAGAAAACAGTGAATGGATATTGCGAGAGGCAGGGTCCGGTTCACGCGAATTTTTTATGCGCGTTATCGCGCCGCGCTTGGAACATTGGCATGAAGCTTTTCAGCTCAATACCACCGAAGCGTTGATCAACTCAGTATCGGCAGGGTTAGGCTTGGGCTGCTTGTCACGTTTGTCTGCAGAACCTGCTATTCGTGACGGCCGCGTAAAACTGCTCGACATGCCTTTAGATATGAAACGTCGCTTCTGGTTACTGGTTCATAAAGAGAAATATCAAAGCCCATTGCTCAAAACGTTTATCGAATTTTGCCAAGATTGGGAGCGACCAGCAAACCTTCCTTTGGCGGACAAATCCGCAAAGTGAAACCAAGATAGTTTAAATGCTAGTCAGTTAGTTGTACGTGTCTCTCATTCTGAGGCTTGTCGCTAGACTTGATTGGTCAAAAACTGTATAAAAAGCCAGTATCAATACACCAAATTAGGGGACCAACCATGGCTGTAATCGTCAAGTACGTGGTAGAACGCAATGGAGAAGAGAAAATGACTTTTACCTCTAAAGCGGAAGCTGACGCATACGACAAAATGCTGGATATGGCAGACGAGTTATTCTCACTGCTGGGTAAAAGTGAACTTCTAGAAGACGAAGGTAAGCAAGAAGATCTTGCAATGTTCCTTGCGCAAAACAAAGAAGAAGTGCTTTACGCTCTTGGTGCAAAACGTAAACCTGCACCAAAAAAAGCAAAGAAGCTTGAAGCTGTTGAAGAAGATAGCGAGCAAGAAGACGCTGCATAAGCCTCTCATTTGTTTAGAAAAAACGTCGCATTATGCGGCGTTTTTTTATTCCTTCCGTTTATCTCCATATATCTCTGAGAATATAAAGAACCGATTTAATATCCCAAATTGCTCTAAATTTCATGTTGCAGATTAGTGTGACTTAGATCTAGTCTAAATGGGTTCGGTGATGGGGTACCACCGGAATCGAAAGATTCGAACCGCTGTTAAAGCTAATGACTCCTACAGAAACGAAAACAGGTCAGCCCTGTTGGAAGTGCTTTCGCTTATGTTGTGAAAGCGAGAGTTCTGTAGTGAGCAATTCAACTCTTCTCCAACGCCGCTCCTGTTTTCTCAAAAATTAAAAATACACTGGGAAAACATTATGCAATATTCACACGAAATCCAATCAATGTGCCCGATTCAACGCGGCGATCTTCATGCATCTGCACCGATCCCTGTTGAAGGCGCAATGATCAATCCAAAAGACGTTATCGCGATTTCTGGTCTTAGCCACGGCGTTGGCGCTTGTGCTCCTCAACAAGGTGCAGCAAAACTGACTCTTAACATCAAAAACGGCATCATCGAAGAAGCTTTGATCGAAACGATCGGCTGTTCAGGCATGACTCAATCAGCCGCGATGGCCGCAGAAATTCTAACAGGCAAAACCATTCTGGAAGCACTGAATACCGACTTGGTATGTGATGCTATCAACGTCGCGATGCGCGAAATCTTCCTTCAATTTGTTTACGGTCGTACTCAATCTGCTTTCTCTGAAGGTGGCTTGGAAATTGGTGCGGCATTGGAAGACCTTGGTCAAACTCAACGTAGCCAAGTGGGTACTAGTTACTCAACTAAAGCAAAAGGCGTGCGTTACATGGAGTTAGCAGAAGGCTACGTAACAAAACTCGCGCTAGACGAAAACAAAGAAGTGATTGGTTACCAATATCTCAACCTAGGCAAGATGATGAAAGCCATCAACGAAGGCGTATCTGCAGCAGAAGCCGCAGACAAAGCAACGGGGACTTACGGTCGTTTTGACGAAGCCGTAACGACCATCAACCCACGCCAACAATAATTACCACCAAGAGGAAAGAGATTATGAACACTCCAATTACTGAATCTGTACGTCGCACATTAGACGAAATGCAACTTTCTTCTCCGGAAGAGGCTTACCAATACTGTATGGATCGTGGTATCGACCCTAAAGCACTAGTGATGGACACTCAACCTATCGCGTTCGAAAGCGCGGCCGATGCCTACACACTGGGTACGGCTTTGGCGATTTTCCGCGGAGCAAAAACAGCAGAAGAAGCTGCAAACATCATCGGTGAAGGTCTTCAGGCGTGCACTAAACCCGGCAGCGTGGCAGAGCAACGCCAAGTGGGTATCGGTCACGGTGCATTGGCGGCTCGCCTACTGAATGAAGAAAGTGGCTGTTTTGCTTTCCTTGCTGGCCATGAGTCATTCGCAGCGGCAGAAGGCGCAATCAAAATCGCATTGAACGTGAACAAATCACGCAAAAATCCGTTGAAAGTGATCCTAAATGGCTTGGGTAAAGACGCCGCTTACCTAATCTCACGCATCAATGGTTTCACTTACATACGCACTCAATACAACTACCAAACTGGTGAGTTAGTGGAAGTAGAGCGTCGCCGTTTCTCGCAAGGTCCACGTGGTGAGATCCTTTGTTACGGTGCTGATGATGTACGTGAAGGCGTGGCTATTATGCACAAAGAACAAGTGGACGTGAGTATCACTGGTAACTCGACTAACCCGACTCGCTTCCAGCACCCAGTTGCCGGTATCTACAAAGCAGAGCGTAACCGTGAAGGCATGCCTTACTTCTCTGTGGCATCAGGTGGTGGTACTGGTCGTACTCTACACCCAGATAACTTGGCGGCTGGTCCTGCTTCTTACGGTATGACAGATACCATGGGTCGCATGCACGCTGATGCTCAGTTCGCGGGTAGCTCTTCAGTACCAGCACACGTAGCGATGATGGGCTTCATCGGTATGGGCAACAATCCAATGGTAGGGGCAACGGTTGCACTTGCAGTAGAGGTCGGTGAGCTAAGCCTCTAAGCCGATTTATCGCTTTACTATCTAAAGCCAGTAAATCCAACAAACCCAGTGTAGGGGGAGTGACTTCGGTCCTCCCCTTATTTTTTTGCGATGCTCCCTTCTCCCACTTCACTGTGTCTCTGCCCAAAATCTGTCTGATAAGGCTTTTGCGACACATTTCTCATCAGACAAACATATCTCTAAAAAGACAAAAGGTATCCATCTACAGACTTTATCTATTTCCCCTCTTTAAACTCCCTAGCACTCTCATTATGATGACTGACAACTTAATTATTTCTTGTCAATGAACAGACGAGACACAAGACTCAACACATGGAGATCAACTATGGCTTTCTTCTCTCTAGCCTTTGGTACGGCAACTAAAAACCGCGACGGCAAAATCATCGAAGCGTTTTTCCCAAACCCAGTTCTTAACCCAAGCGAAGCGCTTGTTAACGCACTAGCAGCAGTAGCAGGTTACGAGCAAGGCAACCAAGCTATCGAGATCTCTGCAGCACAAAGCGCAGAACTAGCAGCAGCATTTGAAGCAAACGGCGATGCAGCAAACGCATCTTTCGCAGCAAAAGCAGCAGAATCAGCACAACCACTTGTACTGGTTATCCTAGCTACGGATGAACAGCCACAAAGTGTTGCTGAAGGCTTCCTAAAACTTCAACTTATCTCTAACCGTCTAGTTAAGCCACACGGCACAGTACTAGACGGTATCTTCGGTCTACTGCACAACATCGCATGGACTAACGAAGGTCCAATCGATCTACCTGAACTAGCAGAGCGTCAAATTGAAGCTCGCCTAGCGGGTCGTGCACTAAGCGTAGATTGCGTAGACAAGTTCCCTAAAATGGTGGACTACGTAGTACCAACTGGCGTTCGTATCGCTGATACTTCTCGCGTACGTCTTGGCGCACACGTTGGCGAAGGCACAACAGTAATGCACGAAGGCTTCATCAACTTCAACGCGGGTACAACAGGCGTGAGCATGGTTGAAGGTCGTATCTCTGCTGGCGTAGTGGTTGGTAACGGCTCTGACATCGGCGGCGGCGCATCTATCATGGGCACACTATCTGGCGGCGGTAAAGTTGTAGTTTCTATCGGTGAAAACTCTCTACTAGGCGCGAACGCAGGTCTTGGCTTCCCAATGGGTGACCGTTGTACTATCGAATCAGGTCTGTACGTAACTGCTGGTTCTAAAGTACGCATGCTAGATTCTGCTGGCCAAGAAGTAGAAGTAGTGAAAGCACGCGATCTTGCAGGTGTTTCTGACCTACTGTTCCGTCGTAACTCTGTAACAGGTCAAATCGAGTGTCTTGCTAACAAGAGCGCGGTTGAACTGAACAGCGAACTGCATAAAAACAACTAATTCATTCGTGAATTAGCCCTACGAAAAATCCCCCAGCAGGAAACTGTTGGGGGATTTTTTAGCTTACAGCAAAATGCGTGATTACTGATTTAAAAAGCTGACCGCTTTATCTGGGAAATCAGTAAACAAACCATCCACTTTTACTTGGTTGTAGTACACATCCATCATGCCTTCAAAACTGTCAGTGTACGCTGGAATGCGTCCTGGATCGGCGCGGAACGTGTATGGATGCACTTGCAAGCCAGCGTCTTTTGCAGCCTTCATCAACGGCTTGATGATGATATTGTCTTTGGTTGACTTATCATCCACCAGCATCGGCTTCCAAGGTCCAATTCCTTCCGCGTAACTCGCTACTTTCTTCATTCCGTCGGCTTCGGACATCCAGTCATAACTGTATGGTGTTGCCTTGTCGCCTTTATACACCATAGTTTCGTTCCAGTCCGTGTAAGCCATAAGCTGAACGAGCTTTAAGTCCATGTCCATTGCAGGCATAAGTTCACTGTTGATGCGTTGAAGTTCATTCGCATCAAAACACTGAAGGTAGACTTTGTCGTCTTGAGAGCCGTAACCGTACTGCTTCAAGACTTTAAGTACTGCTTTAGAAATGTCCTTACCTTCATGACGATGGAACCAAGGCGCTTTAATTTCTGGGTAAATACCGATGTCATAACCCAGCGTTTTGTTTAAGCCTTGGATCAGCTCAATCTCTTCAGCAAACGTCGGCACGGTGAAATCAGATTTCCACATAGGGAATCGGGTTGGATAGCCCGCTACTTTGTTGCCTTTCTCATCGATGTTGAACCCTTCGGTAACTTGCAAGGATTTGATTTCCGCCAGAGTGAAATCAATCGCGTAATAACGACCATCTTTACGTGCACGATCAGGAAAACGCTCCGCAACATCCGTTACGCGATCGAGATAATGGTCATGCAACACGACCAACTGGTCGTCTTTCGTCATTACCACATCTTGCTCTATGTAGTCAGGTTTCATTGCGTAAGCAAGTGCTTTGGCTTCTAGCGTGTGCTCAGGCAAGTAGCCCGATGCACCACGATGCGCAATGACAAGCGGCTTCGCAATCGCACCAGCAGAGAGGCTAAGTGCTAAAAAAGTAAGACATACTGACTTTGTTTTCATTGTTATTTCCTTGATAAAGCGAAGAGGCAGTATTCCACTGCCTCTTTAAATAAATATTACGCTAGCGCTTCCTTCTCGCGCTCTTTTTGCTCGTGGTGCGCACGTTCACCTAAGAAGGCGTACATCAAACACACGATAGAAGTAATACAAGAACCCACTAAGATGATAAAGCCACCATCCCAGCCAAAGTGGTCTACGGTGTAGCCCAAAATCGCGTTTGCGGCAACTGCCCCACCCAGGTATCCAAACAAACCAGTAAGACCAGCGGCAGTACCTGCGGCTTTCTTCGGAGCGAGTTCAAGTGCGTACAAACCGATCAGCATAACCGGACCATAGATTAGGAAGCCTATTGCAATAAGCGCCATCATATCTACTGTTGGGTTGCCCGCAGGGTTAAACCAATAAACCATCACTGCAACTGTCACTAGCACCATAAATAAGATACCAGCAGGTGCACGACGACCTTTGAACAATTTGTCAGAGATCCAACCACACAATAGTGTTCCTGGAATGCCAGCCCATTCGTATAAGAAATAAGCCCATGACGATTTATCTACCGAGAAATCCTTCGCTTCTTTTAGGTAAACAGGTGCCCAGTCCAGTACGCCGTAACGAATTAGATAAACAAATGCGTTTGCAATTGCAATCGACCAAAGAAGTTTGTTGTTGAAGACGTATTTGAAGAAGATTTCCTTCGCTGTCATTTCTTGTTCATGGGACTTGTCATAGTCATCTGGGTAATCGTCTTTGTATTCTTCAATAGGAGGCAGACCACAAGACTGAGGGGTATCGCGAACCGTCATCCAAACAAACACAGCAACCAACGTGGCGAAAAATGCAGGAACATAAAATGCAGTGCGCCAATCATCGTTAAATGCCCACAGGCCAAGAATAAATAGTGGACCAATCAAGCCACCACCCACGTTGTGCGCCACGTTCCAAACCGAAACGATCTCACCACGCTCTTTACGTGACCACCAGTGCACCATGGTTCGGCCACAAGCAGGCCACCCCATCCCTTGGAACCAACCGTTTAAGAAAAGCAAAATGAACATCGCAGTGACGCTACCAGTCGCCCATGGCATAAAGCCAAAGCAAAACATCACTAATGCAGACATCAATAGGCCGCCACTAAGGAAATAGCGAGGGTTGGAGCGGTCTGAAACGCTGCCCATTAGAAACTTAGAGAGACCATATGCAATGGAAACAGCTGCCAAGGCGACACCTAAGTCTCCGCGGCTAAAGCCTTGCTCGATAAGATAAGGCATCGCCAAACTGAAGTTTTTACGAACTAGATAGTAACCGGCGTAGCCAACAAAGATACCGATAAAGAGTTGCCAACGGAGGCGAGAGTAGGTGCTATCGATGCTGCCAGGGGACAGACGATCAATGTGCGCCTTAGGTTTGAATATTCCAAACATAGGAACCTCATTATTTTGTATGCGATGGTAAAAACACAAAAGGAGCGAACGAAACAAAATAAATATTCGTTCGAAAGTTCATGAATTGTATGGAGTTAGGATTTTATTTCTGTGACAAATGTTGCACATGAATTAAATATAAGTAAATACAGTAAATTATATGAGCATTAATTAGATCATCGTTCAACTTTACTCAAGATTCGTTAATATGAAACTGATATTCAAACCTCTCACTTGAGCATTCCAATTCGAAACCTTTGAAACAAAGGCTCGAATTAGAACATAAACTAACCGTAAAAAGGGCGATTTACGCCTGCCCTACTCGCTCCGAACCAACTAATAACTAAAAAGCTGAAAAACGATCACGTTTAGCATCAAACGAAATAAAAAAAACAATTTTTATTTGAATACAAGCCGAAGCAATGATTCACAAACACAAGACATTAACAGCGTTTATTCTCTTCTCAACTCATCCTATTGGTACCAATGGGATGACGATTTTTTCTAAAAGTCCAAACATGACAGCGTATTTTTTATATCACTGCTATCCCTTGATACATTTGACATTCCGCTACTCCTTTAGGGTTAATTGCTACACAAGTTCTGTGCAATAAGTCTCCAAGCACGTAGCAGCTTCACAAAACTCCTCTTACCAGTTGTGCATTCTTTTTCACATCGGTAATTTGAGCGCTCTCAACACTGGCCTCGTGACAAATAAATTATTTTCGTTGTGTTCTTTTCCGGTTAAAAGATGCGCCATTTAACAAAAACGAAGACTTTGATTAACAAATCTATGCTCAAACGCTCATTTTTAACGCTCGTTTGTTTTCGCAAACGTTTATATATGCACAATAGTATCGTGCTAGACAGGCAAAAATGATCAAAGGACTTTTAACATGACAACGAACAAACACCCCTCTCTGCTCGGAGAATGTTTGGCCGAGTTTATCGGTACAGGACTACTTATTTTCTTCGGCGTAGGCTGTGTTGCAGCCTTAGTTCTAACAGGCGCATCATTTGGACAATGGGAAATCAGTATTGTATGGGGCTTCGGTGTCGCCATCGCTATTTACTGTACGGCTGGCGTCTCTGGTGCACACATCAACCCTGCCGTTACCATCGCACTTGCTATGTTCCATGGTTTTGATAAGGCGAAAGTGGTGCCATACATTATCGCTCAAATGCTTGGGGCATTCTGTTCTGCTGCATTGGTATACAGCTTATACAGCAACCTTTTCACCGACTACGAAATCGCTCATAACTTCGTTCGCAGCAGCCAAGATGCACTAGCAACTGCTGGTATCTTCTCAACCTATCCGCATGCCTCCCTCTCTTTCTTTGGTGCTTTTGCTGTGGAATTCGTTATCACTGCTGTGCTGATGTTTGCGATTCTGGCTCTGGGCGATGAAAATAACGGCGCGGCACGTGGCGCAATGAACCCTCTATTAATCGGTATTTTGATTGCCGTCATCGGTGGTTCACTTGGTCCACTAACAGGCTTTGCGATGAACCCTGCTCGTGACTTTGGACCAAAGCTGTTCGCTTACTTCGCAGGTTGGGATTACGCTCTGACAGGTGCTAAAGACATTCCTTACTTTATCGTGCCTTTACTTGCTCCGATTGCAGGTGCGTGTTTTGGTGGTTGGTTGTATCCAAAAGCGATTGCCGCTTACCTTCCACAACAAGGCCACGGTTGTACGATTCCAAACCAATGTGAGACGGAAGAAGAAACAGAAGAAGCTAGAGCTTAAAACTGACGTAACTCGAACATTTACTAAAATATAAATAACGAAACAAAAGGATTCTTACCATGACTGAGCAAAAATACATTGTTGCCCTAGACCAAGGTACAACAAGCTCTCGCGCAGTGATTCTTGATCATGATGCGAACATCGTAAGCGTCGCGCAACGCGAATTTACTCAGATTTATCCAGAAGCTGGTTGGGTTGAACATGATCCAATGGAGATCTGGGCAACACAAAGCTCTACCTTAGTAGAAGCTCTAGCTAAGTCTGGCATCCGTAGCGACCAATTAGCGGCTATCGGTATTACTAACCAGCGTGAAACGACTATCGTCTGGAACAAAGAAACAGGTAAACCCGTTTACAATGCGATTGTATGGCAATGTCGCCGTACTGCTGATATCTGTGAAGATTTAAAAGCACGCGGTCTCGAAAACTATGTACGTGACAACACTGGTTTGGTGCTTGACCCTTACTTCTCCGGTACCAAAGTTAAATGGATTCTGGACAATGTTGAAGGCGCACGAGAAGACGCAGAAGCAGGTAAGCTGTTGTTTGGTACTGTCGATACTTGGTTAGTTTGGAAGATGACTCAAGGTCGCGTTCACGTAACCGACTACACTAACGCATCGCGTACCATGCTGTTTAACATCAACGATCTATGTTGGGATCAAAAAATGTTAGATGAGCTTGGCATCCCAGCATCTATGATGCCAGAAGTGAAGCGCTCATCGGAAATTTACGGTAAAACCAACATCGGTGGTAAAGGCGGTACTCGTATTCCTATTTCTGGAATCGCAGGTGACCAACAAGCGGCGCTTTACGGCCAAATGTGTGTTGAAGCGGGTCAAGCGAAAAACACTTACGGTACGGGTTGTTTCTTGCTAATGAATACTGGCCAAGAAAAAGTCACTTCGACACATGGCCTTCTAACTACTTTGGCTTGTGGTCCTGCAGGCGAACCAGCTTATGCACTTGAAGGCGCCGTATTCATGGGTGGAGCTTCTATCCAATGGCTACGCGATGAATTGAAAATCCTAAACGGTGCAGAAGACTCTGAATACTTCGCGACAAAAGTGGATACATCAAACGGCGTTTATGTCGTGCCTGCATTTACTGGTTTAGGCGCTCCATACTGGGATGCCTACGCACGTGGCACGATTGTCGGCCTTACTCGCGGTGTGAATTCAAACCATATCATCCGTGCAACATTGGAAGGCATCGCTTATCAAACTCGTGACGTACTGGATGCGATGCAAGCTGACTCAGGCATTAAGCTTGCGAACCTTCGCGTCGATGGTGGTGCAGTAGCGAACAACTTCCTAATGCAATTCCAATCCGATGTATTGAACACAGAAGTACACCGCCCTCAAGTAACTGAGGTTACCGCTCTTGGTGCAGCCTACCTTGCCGGCCTTGCAGTTGGTTACTGGGATAGCATTGATGAGTTGCAGAATAAAGCGGTACTTGATCGCACCTTTGAGCCACACGATGATGAAGAAAAACGCAATCGTCGTTACAAGGGCTGGAAACGTGCAGTGAAATGTGCACAAACCTGGTCTGAACTTCACGACGAAGAAGATTAATCTCATCTCCATAAGAAAAAAAGAGCGCCATTTGTGCGCTCTTTTTGCGCTTTATCCCCGATTCCTGAACTCGCTTACTTCTCACAACGAGCAAATTCGAGCACAATAGAGCTTCGAATTTGAAGCATTGGCCGTTACCAATGCACAAGGGAGTGGTAAGTGAAGCAAATACCTCGACACCAGCAGATTGTTGAGCTGGTGAAAAAACAAGGCTATGTCAGCACGGATGAGTTAGTAGAAAGATTCAATGTCAGCCCACAAACCATCCGACGCGATCTCAATGAACTCGCCGATGACAACAAAATTCGTCGTTATCACGGTGGAGCCACTATTCCTCTCAGTTCTGAAAACACATCTTACAACACGCGTAAAGCGCTCAACTTCAATGAAAAAGATGTCATTGCAGACGAGGTAGTCAAACACATTCCAGATGGTGCCACACTATTCATCGATATCGGCACCACACCAGAAGCAGTTGCGCGAGCGCTCAATAAAAACCATAAACAGTTGCGTGTTGTCACCAACAACATCAATGTTGCGACCATTCTTTTCCCTAACCCTGAAATCAAAGTCATCTTAGCGGGTGGAGAAGTCCGCAGCAGAGACGGCGGTATTGTTGGCGAGGCTACCCTCGATTTCGTTAAACAGTTCCGTCTCGACTTTGGTATTCTCGGCATTAGCGGTATCGACTTCGATGGCTCGCTATTAGACTTTGATTACCACGAAGTCCGGGTCAAACAAGCGATCATTGACAATAGCCGTAGTGTATTTCTTGCCGTAGACCACACCAAGTTCGGGCGCAATGCTATGGTGAAACTAGGCAATATTGCACAGCTCAACATGATCTTTACCAATAAGCAGCCACCAGAAGAAATCTTGTCAATTTTGAAGGAAGCTTCTATCCCACTTGAAGTGGTTGAAGCTAACGAATCAAACTCCGAAAACGAGTAACGTCAATCGTATAACTCCCCCTCAAATGACCTCTGTCTTAATTAGACAGAGGTTTTTTTTGTGTCTAAATCACACAAAACGCTCACAAACGAAAATAATAGATGATCACAAACGAAACCTGAGCTAGGATTACATTATGTTCTAAAATGCTCGTTCGCTCACCAAGAGGTCAAATTTATGAGTATACAAAATAATGCTTCCACTACTAGCTCATCCACTACCTTAGACTTGATCGTAATCGGTGGCGGCATTAACGGAGCTGGTATTGCAGCAGACGCAGCTGGCCGAGGTTTGAGTGTTGGCTTATACGAAGCAAATGACTTCGCATCTGCGACTTCTTCAGCAAGTTCTAAACTGATACACGGCGGTTTACGCTACCTTGAACACTACGAGTTTCGTTTAGTTTCGGAAGCGCTCGCAGAGCGTGAGGTTATTCTTCGTAAAGCACCACACGTCGCACTACCAATGCGTTTCCGTTTACCGCATCGCCCATTCCTACGCCCAGCTTGGATGATTCGTTGTGGCCTTTTCCTTTACGATAACTTGGGTAAACGTACGACGCTGCAAGGCAGTAAAACCGTCAACCTTGCGAAATCTGGCTTGCTAAAACCAGAAATGAAAACGGGTTTCGAATACTCTGACTGTTGGGTTGATGATGCACGTTTAGTATTACTGAACGTTCTTGCGGCTCGCGAAAACCATGCTGAAGTGCGTAACTACTGCCGCGTGGAAAAAGCACACCGTGAAGGTGGTATCTGGCATGTTACTATTCACGATGTGATGACAGACCAACGTTTCGAACGTAAAGCGAAAGCGTTAGTCAATGCTGCGGGGCCTTGGGTAAAACAGTTCTTTGATGATGGATTAGAGCAAGCCTCTCCTCGTAACATTCGCTTAATCAAAGGCTCGCACATCGTTGTTCCTCGTATCCACAACGAACCGCAAGCCTACATTCTTCAAAACAAAGACAATCGCATCGTATTTATGATTCCTTACTTAGATAAGTTCTCAATCATTGGTACAACAGATGTGGAATACAAAGGTGACCCACGTGAAGTGTCGATCTCAGATGACGAAGTCGATTACCTCATTGATATCGTAAACCAACACTTTGTCCACCAGTTGACTCGCGAAGATGTAGTTTGGACATACAGCGGTGTTCGTCCTTTATGTGACGATGAATCTGACTCTCCGCAAGCAATCACACGAGACTACACGCTAGAGCTCGATGCGGAATACGACCATGCACCTCTGCTTTCTGTTTTTGGTGGTAAGTTAACGACCTACCGTAAGTTAGGTGAAGCAGCAATGAAGAAACTTGCTCCGTTCCTACCTGAAATGGGTAAAGACTGGACGGCCAACCAAACCCTTCCTGGTGGTAACTTCAGCTGTAGTCGTGAACAATTAGCGAAACAAATTCATGCTAAATACACTTGGGCGCCAGAAGCATTGATTCTTCGTTATGTCACTCAGTTTGGTACCCAAACGTGGAACTTAATGGAAGGTACAACAAGTGAAGCTGACTTAGGACAAACGTTCTCGACACAAGCCGGTGGTGTTTACCAACGTGAGATCGATTACTTAATGAACCATGAAATGGCAATGACCGATGAAGACATTTTATGGCGCCGTACTAAGCTTGGTCTTTACATGAACGAGGAAGAAAAACAGGCCTTAACGGACTATTTGAAGAAAAAGCTACAACAGAAAGTGGTTAATCTTTCTCAAGTTGGCTAACAGCTCCCCTCCCTCCCCCCACAATAAAGCCTGCTTAGTTGCAGGCTTTTTGTTTTGTTGTTTAAGCACAACACCTTGGTGCGCTCCACTCGATTGCAAATAAGAACAACTATTCATAGACATTTGGCGTTAAATACAATCATACTCATTTGAAAAATAATGCATCAATGACTTCAGAGTACCGTACTCAGAGCATTGCCTCTGTATGGCAATGCAATTCTCGCGAAAGAAGTATCTTGAGGTTATTTTGGTATCGGCTCAAACAAGGAAAAGAAAATGGGTTTTATGATTGAACATTGGGACTTCTCAACCCCAGAAGCAACTCAACAATCCACCACGGCAGAGCAAATTCAAGCTAAGCATTGGTACCATTGCGAACGGCTGCATCCTGATATTCGTGGTTGGCTGGAGCAAAACCAAGTACCTCGAGCTACGGTTGATCATCTATTAGCCGACGAAAGCCGACCATCTTTCCATCCTTTAGATGACGAGAACTTCATGTTGATTTTACGAGGCGTCAATATGAACGGCAATGCATCACCAGAAGATATGCTTAGTATTCGAATTCTCTACTTTCAAGGCGCACTCATTTCAACTCGTAAAATTCCATCACGCGCGATCATGGAGATTCGCCAAGCATTAGCGGAACACAAAGGCCCAAAAAGTCTTGCTAGTTTACTTCATCAGATCATTGAAGGATTAAACAGTAAAATAGACATTTACCTTGATACAATTGAAGAAACACTAAACCAGTTCGACGTGAATGATGAATCGACGTACAAACATATGGCGACTCAAAAAGCACTGATTTCTATCAAGCGTTTTATTCGCCCTCAGCAGTACGCTATCCGTGATCTTGTGGAGTCAGAATCAGAATTGATTGCTTTGAGACCTCATCAATATCGCTTCGCACACAATAATATTACGCGCATAAATGAAACACTTGAGTTTTATCTTGGAGAAGTGGCGCTTTTCCAAGAAGAGATCAAACATCATCGTGATGAGAAAACCAATAAAAACAGTTACCTGTTTACTTTGGTAGCAACGATTTTTCTACCAACCAGCTTCTTAACAGGTTTACTCGGTATCAATGTTGGTGGAATGCCAGGCGTGGAATCCACCATGGCATTCACCTGGTTCTGCATCGCCTTAATTGTCATTTTTGGTCTAGAGTGGTGGCTATTTAAACGCTTGGGGCTCACGAATAAAGCGGACGACGAAGACGAATAAACACTAAACCTATAAAGAACAAAAACCAAAAGAGGAGCACGCGGCTCCTCTTTTCTCTACTCACATTAGAATCTTATCCGGGGTGACCATCCACACGAGGGGTCACAAGCATCACACCAAAGCGCCACACAAACAGCCCAAACGCAACAATCCATAATCCGCCGCTGATATCAATCCACAGCATCATGTTCGCTGGGTCAAAGATCACGGCGAAACTGCGAACCAAAGCTGCCGCGGTAATCGCTGTAAACGCAAGGCTCATGTTTGGCCCTTTGTAGATCATGCGACCAGTATGTCCCATCGTCACCCGTGCAATCATCGCTAAAATCAAACCGCCTAACGCACCTATCGCAAACAGGTGAATGAGGTTATGGCTGGCAAATGCATCTCCCCAGACGCCTCGCAAAATTAAGCTTAGTGGTAAACACAAATACGCAGCATGCAGCGACCACACTAAAGGCTCGCTCAGGGTTAACCAAGGTTTCCAGCGAACAAAACGCACCAACTGAGCAACACCTGCAAATAGCATCAAAGGACTACCTAGTTCTGCAAACGTCACAGGGAAAAAGCTCAGCACAAATAGCATTACCAATGGCAAGTTCGCGAACCACTCTAACCAAGCCAATGGTTGCGCTTTTTCGAAATTAAATCGACGCGCAGTAAAAAATGGAATCACACGTCCGCCCATCACTGACAACAGCAAGGTAAACCACCACAGCATTGCTTGCCACACCGCTGAAGAGCTAAAGGGCGGCATACCTTTTATCGTTGCGTAGCTTGCAAAGTTCGCAAAGATGGCTAAAAGAAACAGTGGAACGAAAAACAAATTACGCCAACCTTTGGCTCGATACACACGAATGCCCACCTCATAGGCGACAAACAGTAAAAATACCGCTTCGATACTGCTGGTTAACCATAACGGTGCTGGTGTCCAAAGCAATATGCGGGGCACTAACCACAAGCCAAATAAAGCCAGAAGCATGTAATGCTTGGTACCATTAATGCCAGTCCAGTTTTGTACCGCGGTCAGTACAAAGCCAACTACAATGGCCATCGAAAAACCGAACAACATTTCATGTACGTGCCACCACAATGCAGGCACGGCTAATGCGTTTGGCTGTCCGCCTTGGAACATCCACACCCACAACGCAATCGCAACAATGGCGTAAATCGACCCAAACAGAAAAAACGGCCGAAAGCCTAATCGCAGCCATGCGGGGATTTTTTCTTCTACTTTTTTATCGGTGATATTCAGCATTATCTTGCCCTCAAGCGTCTCTCGATGCTGGTTAACTCAACTACATATTGATGCTACCATAAACATGTATAAAAAATACATGTTTATAATTAAGATTATACTTAAGAGGTAAAGTTGTGCTTCAGATGCGGGTTAGGTATAAACATGAGAGGCACAACTATCAGTTAAGGGATGCAACGACAATGTACATATTTGGCTATGGCAGTTTGATTAATTCTGCGTCGCGTAAGTTAACCGGACAAACGGGAGAAGCCATTCCCGTCATAGCACATGGGTTGGTTCGCTACTGGGGGAAGATTGACGACAGCTACAGCCTCTCTCCATTAGTGGTGAACCAAGGCGATGGACAGGTTAATGGCGTTTTACTCGAAGTAAATGAAGAAGCGCTCGCAGAATTCGACCGCCGTGAGCGAGGTTATCATCGTATTCAACTTCAGCCAGATCAAATCGAAACAGATGCGAGTTTTAACCAAGAACATGACATTTGGGTTTACGTAAAAGACGAGCCACTACCACCATGCGAAAAGAGCCCAATCATGCAAAGTTATGTTGATACCGTACTGGCAGGTTGCTTGGAAGTTTCCCACGCGTTTGCAGAGCATTTTGTGCGTCACACCATTGGCTGGCAACACGCGAAAGAAAATGACCGCCACCAACCCAAATATGGCAACCTTGCAGGCGTACAAGATCACCATTATGAGTTGATTGATAATCTAATAAAAAAAGGAGCCTAACGGCTCCTTTTTAGTATCTATGTTTTGCTTACGCGAGCTTAAAACTTGTAATCAACACCAACGTACAGGCTGTCAAAATCAAAATCTTCGCTGCCACCGTTTTCGGCATCAATACTTACCGAAGAAGCACGGTAGCCACCAGATACAACCAAACCTGAAGCGAACTCATAACCAGCCTCAACACCGTAGTTAAAGCCTACATCACGACCATCATCGGTAACAGTGCTAGATGATTTCACTTCATAAGAAACACTCATTACACCAAGGCCAGCAATCGCACCAACATAGAAGCCTGTACCTGCAAATTGGTATTTAGGCTTCGCATTGAAATTGAACGCAGAAGCATCAACACTAAATTTAACCGGCCACCCCATGTAAGAAAATGTTTCTTCAAAGTCGCCAAAGTATATGTACTCACCTTCAAAAGCTAGTTTGAAGTTTTCTGAATATTGAAGCTCTTTACCTACAGCAAGGCTAAGACCTGTCGCAGAAAGATCTTTTGACAAGCTTTTAACTTTAAGATCTGAATTTACCAAATCAGCACCAACATACCAGTTACCTTTTGCTTGAACTGATGCTGAAGCAACCACTGCACCTAAAGCCAATAATGGCAATACTTTTTTCATTATAATTTCCCAATTTTTCATACTGTTAGACAGCTTTTAAAAGCGCGGAGATTATAAATAGAGTTGAATACTTTCCTATTGATTTGTTTATAAAATGAGACACAAAACATAAACATGAACAATAAAACGTTTGCTTGATTAAACTCTAAACAGCTCGAGTCCTATTAAGTACTAGAGTTACCACAAGTAGCAAGTTTCCAAACCAGTCGCGTTTTTCAGTATTTTTACAGCAATATAATCCTTACGTTTACGGCTTTATTTATTACTCAATAGAGTCTATTTCATGAAAACAATTTGGCTTGATATGATGATTTAAAGTGTTTAGGACTGTCTTACTAAAGGTTTGTGCATATCTAAGTAGCTGTTTAAGATAGTCAGATTATTGAGCTCACACTTGGGCAGTGCCAACGGGAAATTTACATGGCAAAGCTAAAAGATATCGCCATTGAAGCAGGCGTCTCACTTGCAACCGTATCGCGGGTTTTGAACAACGACCCAACGTTGAGCGTTAAAGAAGAAACCAAATACCGCATTTTGGAAATTGCAGAAAAACTGGAGTACCGCACCAGTAGCTCGAAGAAAGGCATCAAAGAAGCTAAGCAAAAACATCACTTTTTAGCCTTATATAACTACAAACAAGAAACAGAGGTGAATGACCCTTACTACTTATCAATTCGTCATGGGATTGAAACGCAATGCGACAAATTAGGTATTACGCTAACCAATTGCTATAACAGTGAAATTGATGTTGAAACGAAAAAGATAACAGGTGTCCTTTTAGTCGGAAATGTCGACCAAAAGGTAGTAGATAAATTACCTAAACGTCTAGCCGATAGCATTTGCTACATAAACTTTTCAGATCCAACCTGCCCTTATGATTGCGTTGATGTCGACCTTATTCGAATCAGTAGGCAAGTAGTTGATTTCTTTGTACAACGAGGCCACCGCCGCATCGGTTATATTGGCGGTCAAGACAAGCACGACGCAGCTGACACTCGTGAAAATGTGTTTTTGGACTATGGCTATCTAAAAGGCGTGGTCGCAGAACATGATATACACTATTGTGCCTGCTCTAGTTTGTCCGGTTATAACTTAGCGAAAGAGATGCTAGCCAAAGGTGACTTCCCGAAAGCAGTATTCATTGATTCAGACTCCATCGCGATTGGCATAGTACGTGCAATCCATGAATTTGGCTTAAAGATACCAGAGGATATTACGCTGATTAGTATGAATGATATTCCTACTGCTCGCTTTACCTTTCCGCCGTTGTCTACAATTCGTATTCACTCTGAGTTGATGGGAACTCAGGGAGTGAACTTACTAGTGGAAAAATACCGAGATGGACGCTTACTCCCTCTTCATGTATACGTTCAAACAGAGCTTAAACTACGTGGTACAACTCAATGATACCTTTTCCATTAATCTCTTTTATGAATTAAATCTGGAACATCCCCCCCTAACCCAAGATATTCATTTTGCACAATCAGTACTGTTTCGGCGTAACGCCGATAACTCAGCGGGTAGTAAGAAGTTCAACAACAAATCACTCTAAGCACCATGAGTGCCCCAAATGTTTATCATTTAGAGGTGATGGTCGAAGAAACCAACTCGCGTAGCCAAATGCCTTTGTCTTCATTGTTTCGGCTGGAATGCCACAGCATGGCAATATCAAAATCCGCAACGGCGATCGGCGGCTTAACAGTAATGAGATCGTCCGAAAAGCCCTCCGCCAACGCCATTTTTTCTGGCACGATGGCAATGAGATCGCGCTTTTTCAATAGATGCCGAATAGTGAGAAAGTTGCGCGACGCCACGGTGACTTTGCGGCTCAAGCCATGTTCTGCGAGCTTTTGGTCTACTTGTGTCTTTAAGCTCCCATCGGGACTTACCAGAGCTTGCTCGATGTTCGCGAACGCTTCCAGAGACAGCTGTGTTTCCCCTTTCAACACCTGTTTATCACACATGCACACGTGTTTTTCGGTGTACAAGTACAAGCTCTCAAAGTTGTCATCCAACACCGGCATGCTGCCAATAATGACATCGAGCTTTTCGTGCTCAGTTAATGCCACGTAGTTGCTACGATTGACGTTAATAAAACTGATCTGCGCCTCTGGGGCGCGCTGGCGTATTTCGTCATAAAGCCGAGGAGCAAAGATAAACTCGGCATAATCCGTTAACCCGATGCGACATACACCCGCGTAATTTTCAGGTTGGAAGGCAGACTTAGTGAGCAAGTCTTTGGCGATAGAATCCAACAAGTGATGCACAGTTGGCGCGATGTGGTGAGCGTGCTCGGTGGGCTCCATCTTGTGCCCTTTTCGCTCAAAAAGCGGGTCGTCAAACAACAACCTTAAACGAGACAAACTATGACTCATCGCCGACTGGCTAACGTAACTTTTCTCTGCCGCGACGCTAACGCTTCGATAGCGATACAAGTAGGAAAACGTCACCAATAAGTTCAAGTCAATGTTGCGCCACTGAATGTCCTCTTTCACTCCAACATCCTCATCCCATTTCATTCATAGATGAAATTAAAATCATCAATTTGAGTCATTTTAGAGCATTCGATAAATTAGCAACAATGCTTTTTAGATAAACAGGCTCGACATGTTCACCATATTCAAAACTTTTTTCTGGCTGGGTTGGTTCAGCTTCGGCGGCCCGGCGGCTCATATTGGTTATTTTCGCCAAACCTTTGTTGAGAAACTGAAATGGCTTGATGACAGCGAGTACGCGCAAATTGTCGCGCTCAGTCAGTTTTTGCCGGGACCGGGCTCAAGCCAAGTTGGCTTTGCTTTAGGCTATAAACGTGGCGGTTTAGGTGGCGCATGCGCAGCATTTGTCGGATTCACGCTTCCTTCAGTGGTCATCATGTTGGCGCTGGCGATGGTGAGCAGCCAAATCACCGACACCGCAGTGTTCCAAAACATCGTTCACGGCCTAAAACTGCTCGCAGTCGTCGTCGTGGCGGATGCGACTTGGGGCATGTACAAAAACTTCTGCCAAAGTAAACTGACCGCGGGTTTGTGCGTCGCGACTGCGATTGCGTTGCTGGTGGCACCAAGCATCATGACGCAAATGTTCGTGTTGATCGCAGCAGGTTTTGTCGGAATGCGATATCTGAAGAAAGACTCCGCGCCATCAGCCGAGTCGTTTAAACCGTCTATCGCGCCATTAGCTCTATTTGCGATGCTTTTACTCGGCTTACCGTTAGTGGCTCATACGTTACCTTTGCTTGGGCTGTTTAGTGATTTTTTCCAAGCTGGTAGCTTAGTGTTTGGTGGCGGTCATGTGGTTCTGCCGCTTCTGCAAAACATTGTTGGCGACCAGCTCAGCCAAGATGCATTTTTAACAGGCTACGCCGCTGCACAAGCTGTACCGGGGCCAATGTTCACCTTTGCTACTTTTATCGGTTATGAGCTTTCGGATACGCCAATTTTAGGCGCTCTGATCGCAACGCTTGGCGTATTCCTCCCTGGGTTTCTTTTACTACTTGGCGTTCTTAAGAACTGGCAAGCACTGGCAGGCAAACCGCTGGTCTCCGGCGCCATCAACGGTGTAAATGCCTCGGTAGTAGGGTTACTACTCGCGGCACTTTACCAGCCAGTATTTAGCAGCGCAGTTGTTGCTCCCATCGACATGGCGTTAGTGATTGCGGGTTTCTATCTACACAAAAAGCTCAACCTTTCGGTACTATGGATGATCGTGTTTTTTGTGGCAGCAGGCCTTGTCACGGGCATGATGTAGCCTGCTGATACGCCAACTATTGAATCTAGATAAACCACGGGCACTCAAATACGAGTGCCCTTGCTTAGATTAGATAGTGAAAACGGAACAGACCCCGATAAAAAGAGCATCACAAATTATGACTTAACTTCTCTCGGTTAAGCCATTGTTCATTCTTACCAACTTAACTGCATCATGACGAGAATGGACATCGAGTTTTTTGTACAACTTGTATATATGGCTTTTCACTGTACTTTCAGATAAAAAAAGTCTTGAAGCAATTTGTTGATTTGAAATGCCGTACACAAGTAGCTCTAGAATCTGTTTTTCTCTGCATGTTAACTCATCATGCTGCTGTTCTTCGGACAAATTTGCATGCCGATAATTGAGGACTAACTTCTCTAGGTACATTCTTGGTAGCCACAACCCACCTTTCAGTACGTATTCCGCGCCATCACATATATGTGTCACTGATGCACTTCGGAGCAAAATTCCTTTTAACAACTTCCAATGCAGTAAGTCCGTTTGTACTTTTTCACAAGGGACGTTGTGAAGCATAAAGGACCACCCAAATAGATCAAAATCTGGTAACTTTCCTTGTACTTCAAGCTGACGCATAAAATCGTAATCAATAAACATCAAATCGATACTGAGTGAGTGACTTCTGAACACCACTTCATCTGGTTGCATTATCTTTACATCGACATCATGAATGGAAGACAGCTGTTTTTTTATTAAGTTACTTTGTAAATTACTCTCAGCTAGCAGTATCAAGTGCTTCTTTTCCATAGTCCCACCACATTAACTTACCTGTTTCACCAACCCCCGTTAGAAAATTAATTGGAGGCAGCAAAGAGAATTTATCTTCATTTTAAGTAGAAAATATAGCACTTCAGAATGATATCGCATTGCTTTTCAGCACCGAAAAAGACTTAAAAAGTATGAACCTGTTGTGTTTTTATCCATACTTTTCAACCTGTGTTAGCATAAGGATATGATTTATAATATTAAATAATAAAGATAATAATTGGATAAAATGCCATTTATAAAAAATGGATGACTGCTCCGCTCAGTGCAATAGAACAAATTACTTCTTTATATTGGCTTCATTTCATACTTGATGAGTACTTAAAGTAAATACAAAAAATAACATTATGATTATGTTATTTTTTTCTTTAATACTTTAAATAGACGTACCTAAATACTCCCTTCCAGCCTGAATCATTCTCAATAATGAGAACAGCTTTCACTGATCCTTTCTTATAATTTCATCGCTTCCCACAACATTTGAAGGAAGCAGCAAGAAGTTAAGTGCAGTCATTTTTAATCAGGAATAACAGGAAATGGAGTAATCGTTATGACTCTAAACAAAACAGGGCTTGCTTTAGCAATGTCAGCAATTTTATTTAGTGGCTCTCTAATCGCGAATGAGATCGATGATGGAGACGACAACATGCAATGGACTGACAGCGCTAATACCGATATCGGTTTATCTGGCAGCTTCAATGATAACAGTGACAATAGCGCATCTCTCGGTGTTGGTGATAGCTTCAACGACAACAGCGATAATAGTGCGTCACTAGGTATTGGTCATAGCTTCAACGACAACAGCGACACTGACAACAGTGCAACTCTTGGTGTTGATGACAGCTTTAATAACAACAGCGACAACTCAAACTCGAGCACTAACACAGCTCAAAGCCACAACGACAATAGTACGTCTAACGCTAACGACAACAGTACCAGTGCTGATCTTGATGTGAGCCTAAATAGTGATAGTAGTGACTCAAGTACTAACACAAATAGAAGCCACAACGACAACAGCGACTCTAGTACTACTGTAAGACGTAGCAACAACGACAACAGTGACTCTAGTATCAACAGTAGCTTTAACGATAACAGCGATAATCGTAATCAAAGCGACAACCGTAACCAGAGTGATAACCGTAGCTACGCTGATTCAAGCACAACAAACTCGAACAGCTTTAACGACAATAGTAACTATCAAAATGACTCGAGCTCAACAAATGTTGATAGCTTCAATCAAGTCCATATGGATACAGATATGGTTGTTGCGAGCTCAAGCCTAATGGGTGGTGTTACAGGTGCATCAGTTATTTATGCAACTAACGCGGATGATACTCGAGTTCGAGTTGAAAACATGAACACCCTTGGTGGTCTTGGTGGTGCAGCTGGTATTACTACCGTTGGTCAAAATGCTGGTTCAAATTCACTTGTACAACAATCTGTTACAACTAATGCAAGTGTGTTTACTGGGGGTGAGTAACCGACTAGTAGGAGAAAGCGATGCGTTTGGCAATCTGTACTTTGAGTATGATAGTTGCCTGCACTGCACTCGCTGATGACATTGCATTATCTGGCGGAGAAGTTAGCTTGGATATCATGAATGAATCAAGAGGTGGACAAAATGTTGAACTCGACTTGGTTTATGCAGAATCAGATATCAATGGTATTTCGTCAGATAATGTCGCGTCAAACACCGTGAGTGGTAACAATATACTATCAAGTGGAGCGTTCGCAGACAGTTCGGGTATATCCAACGTAATTCAGAACAGCGGAAACAACGTTTTAATCCAGAACTCTACCGTCGTTAACCTGACACTCAAGTAAACAATATGAAAGTATTAAATAACTTAATTTGGCTGATGCTCGTTTATTCAGCATCAGCCATTTCATTAGAACTGCTACCTTACCGAGCACATTACTCTGTTCCTGTTAAAAGCTACAAAGAAATAGTGTTCGGTGATGTTTTTCGCCAACAGTATGACTTCAGCTGTGGCTCTGCCGCCCTGGCTTCTCTTCTCACTTTTCATTATGCAACAGAGTCATCTGAACAAGATATCTTCAAAAGCATGTTTGAAAAAGGTGATAAAGAAAAAATCAAAGAGAAAGGTTTTTCTTTGTTGGATATGAAGTTTTACTTGGATTCCATAGGGTTACGTTCTGACGGCTTTCAAGTAGGATTGGAGAAAATTAAAGAAGTCGGCGTCCCTGGGATTACTCTCGTTAATTTCGATGGGTATATGCATTTTGTTGTCATCAGAGGTATAAACAATCACTCAGTTATTCTAGGAGACCCTTCTAGAGGAACCATGATAATGAAACTGGATGAGTTTGAAAAATATTACCAAGGAATTGTGTTACTGGTCCGTAACGAAGCGGAAATGGGAAGGTCTAGCTTTATAACCAATGATAATTTCACCGTATATCAAAGATCACCATTAAAAACAGGAGTGTCTAGAGATTCCTTAGGGGTATTTAGCATTACTCTCCCAGTTTCCGGTGAAAATTAATATAACATTGTTTTAAATAACTTTAAGAACTAAACAACCTGAAAGGCCTGCATTATGAACTACAATAAATTTTTGTTAGTGCTTTGTATGCTAATACCTCATTTTAATGTGAATGCTAAAGATGTTGGCCTGCAAGAACTTACTCCTCTTTCAAATTTATCTTTAGAAGAATATCGAGGTGGCTTCCAAATTACGGACGAGTATATTATTAATATTGGATTAAGCATTACTACGACTATAAATGGCGATGATATTTTGAACACAAACATTGCCAACTTAGTAATTGAAAATGGTAATTTAAAAAACATTAGCGCAAATAGTGAAAATCAAAGTGGAGATATTTTCAACCAGGGTATTGTTAACATCATACAATTTGGTGAAGGAAATATTATTGGAGATGATTCTATAGATTCACCCAAAATGCCTTCGTCTCAAAATCCTAATATAATAAGTTCAGACTTTATAAATTCAAGTATTATCAATATTATTCAAAACACGAAAGATAACAGTATTATTGGACTTAGCACGCTCGTAGACATTGATGCTCAAGTAAATGGGGTAATACGGGAAATCAAAGCAAACCAACAATTAGAAGACGCCTTATTGAACCACCTTCAATGAGCATTTCCATTTTTATCTGAAAAATTGTCACGTTAAGCTTCTTTGATATTAGAAACGACTGATATCTATGATTACATACCAAAAGAAAGGTAGATATATCAATAGGCCACCATCATTTTAAGAATATATACCTACTTTATCCAATATAATCCAATCAATTTATAATGCGAACACTAGGCGCTAACGATAAATTAGGCCCAAGACTCAAGGGCCTAATATCCATTTTACAAATTAAAAGGTACTCGTACTGTTAATTGAAAGTCGGGAGTATCTTCTGTAAGACCAGCTTGAGCACTAACATTGATAGATGAGCGTTCACTAAAGGCATAGTTTATACCAAAAGTTAATGCATCTAATTGAAGCAACTTAGCATCATCTGCCGATCTGCCATTTACTTTGCTTTTTAAAATAGTTTTATGGCTAAGTCCTAAAGAGAATGAAAGATCAGGATTCACCGCAAACCCCATTCCTCCTGAAAGAGAAATAGTGTCTCCAAGTTCAACATCAGCTTTTGTGTCGCCAACTGTAACAGTATCCTCTAAGTTATAAATATAACTTAGACTAGCGAACAAGACCGCAGGATCAACAGGGTGAATAAGAGATAAATTAGGCTCAAAACTCCAAAAACCCGAACCTGTAGGGACATCACTAAATGAGTTGCTTCCATCTTCAATAGAAACATCATAAGGCGATCGTCCTGTATCCGACTTTACTCTAAGGCCACCTACCCAGTATGGCGCAGACTCAAAGTTAAACTGGTGCCTCAATGCGAACTCTACATCACCAAGCCCTCCGCCATCCACCGTTGTGTTTACTACTTCACTGTTTGAACCATCTTGAATGGGGCGCGTAGAAACTTGGTCATTACGATACACATACGGCACTCTAACTTCTAACTCTGTGGCGTTTGTTAAACCGTACCGAGCAGTTAATCCAACGGTTACTGTAGTCCTATCCGAATCACTCACTTCAATTCGCCCAACAATCAGAGTTGGTAAGACTGTATACCCAACAACAGATACTTTGTTTGAAGAGTTTTGTGTATAGCTTAAAGACGAATCAAATGACCATTTACCTTTAGGTGTGAGAACGCCTGGGCGCTCAATAACATCACCAACCGTTTGGGCGCGCTGAGGAATATCATCTCCTTCAGCACCATGTGCATTCCCCGCAATGAATAAACTACAAAGATAGGTACCCAGTAAAGTCTTCCGTAACATCACATCTTTCCTTTTGCTGATGATCGTACCCAAGTAATCTCAGGCAATAGCTTGAGGTGAAGCTCCTAACTTTCCAAAGTAAGATTAGTATAGCTACTTCAAAACCACGACATACCTTTAAGTTTGGCGCTTTGAAGAAATTAGGAGACATTTATACTTATCTTCAACACTAAGCCACTAGTTAATAAATAATTAGGATAGATTCTATGTTTTCGCAATATTATTAATAAAATAAATTGCTTACCTGTGCTCTTAGTATGAAGTCGGTATGACATAACAGCTGAAAAGCCTGTTCTCTTTTGCGTAGCATCAATCACATTGCTTTTTAGATCGAGTCGCTCCGACTTCAACCATAACTAACGCTATCTTCCCCACATATTTCATCAAAATGCATTCCCGTGTCGCGATTTAACATGCTAAAGTTAACAATGCGTTAACAATTATAAATACAATGAGAAGACATGGAGTCACTTAAAATGAATCAGCCGAATCTAAATAGCGCTGCTGGTTGCGCTCTCCCACCACCAAATGAAATGATCCTCAAATGGGCTCAAGAGCGTCCAAATGAGGTCTACCTAAAACAAATTATTAACCGACAGTTTGTTGAGTACACATTCTCTGATGTTGCAGATCAAGCCTTAAAACTTGTCAGCGCACTACGCTCGCTTGGTGTAAAGCCTGGCGACAAAGTTGCGTTAGTATCTAAAAACTGTGCAGAATGGTTTATTTGCGATCTTGCTATGATGCTTGGTGACTATGTCAGTGTGCCAATCTTTCCTACCGCCGGTGCAGACACCATCGAATACTGTGTGACTCATAGTGAAAGTAAAGCGATCATTGGCGGAAAACTCGATGATCCCAAAGCAACTCAGCAAGTCATTGATGCTATGCCTGAACTCATTAGCATCGCTCTACCTTATGACACGGCACCTAAGTGTAAGCACGAATACCAAGCGCTCATTGCTGATGCAGTGCCAAGTGAAGAGCGTCCGCAGCATTACGATGACAAGCTAATGTCGTTGGTGTATACCTCAGGCACATCAGGGTTACCGAAAGGCGCGATGCTAACTTACGGCGCATTCAGTTGGTCTGTTCAGCAACTGATCAATCATATTGGTATCCAAGAAAACGACCGATTGTTCTCTTATTTACCGCTCGCTCATATTACAGAGCGTGTTTATATCTTCGGTTCATCGATTATGGGTGGCGTGCCAACAGCATTTCCAGAGTCACTGGACACTTTTATCGAAGATGTGAAGATGCACCGACCAACTCTGTTTATCTCCGTCCCACGATTATGGACGCTATTCCAGCAACGTATTCAAGACAAACTTCCACAGAAGAAGCTCAATATTCTGTTGAAAATCCCATTCGTCAATTCTTTGATCAAGAAAAAGCTAGCAGATGGTCTAGGTTTAGATCAGGCTCGAGTATTAGGCTGTGGCTCTGCACCTGTCTCGCCAGCGCTGTTGGAATGGTACCACTCAGTGGGCCTTGATATCACAGAGGCTTGGGGGATGACGGAATCATTTGCCTACAGCACGCTCAACTACCCATTTAGAGCTGACAAAATTGGTAGTGTCGGTAATGCAGGGCCAGGCATTGAGTTAAAAATCGCAGCCGATGATGAAATCATGGTGCGTGGCAAAGGGCTATTTTCTGGCTACTACAAAAATGATATTGCCACCCAAGAGTCTTTTGATTCAGAGGGCTGGCTACACACAGGCGATATCGGCGCTATCGACTCAGATGGTTATCTAACGATTCAAGGCCGTAAAAAAGATAACTTCAAAACCGCCAAAGGTAAATTTGTCTCTCCGGTTCCTATCGAGAAAAAGCTTTTCGAGTACAGTCGCGTAGAGATGATGTGTCTCATCGGTTTAGGGCTACCCGCTCCGATTCTTTTGGTTGTGCCACATGACTTCCCTAACTTTGATCGAGAGCGATACGCACGTACCACACGTAAAGTTATTGCCAGGATGAATCAAGAACTCGCCTCTCATGAGCAAATCAAAGGTGTGTTAATGATTAAAGAACCTTGGAGTATAGAAAATGGCGTACTGACGCCAACGCTTAAAATTAAACGTCATGTGCTCGAACAAAAGTATCATGAGATAGGCCACAATTGGCCAAAAGATGAATTGGTCGTGTGGGAAGAAGACTTGTAATTTTGCTTGCACTCCTCAACACCATTGGGGAGTGCAACTTAACTTTGAGCTTGAATCAAACTCATAGACTACTCTCTCCAGAATGGCTTACTCACTTCACAACTAATCTCCCTTTCACCTAATCCAATATCGTCCCAAAGGTGCTTTGGTAACTCTCTCAAGTGACGACGTGTCTTATAGTTCCTTCTCCAAGCCGCCAGTTTAGAATAAATTAACTGTAACCCGCTCTGATGGGCAGTAGGTATAGTACGCTCACAAGTGTGTGTCATGTTTTCCATTTCAAAGATCCCTATACAATGTTGACCACTTAATAATCAGCGACTACGCTGATAACCTCAAACGATAGAATCTGCCATAGAGTTAAGGAAAACTAATGTGAAAGATCGAATGCCTCCCTTACAAAGCTTGTATTACTTTTTCGTTGCAGCAAAGGAAGGAAGCTTTAAAACGGCAGCAAAAGAACTGTTTGTTACGCCAGCGGCCATTAGTCAGCAAATTCGTCATTTAGAAGAGTTCTTAGGCACGGACCTATTTGTTCGTCAGCACAGAAAAATCGTGCTCACACCAGAGGGAGAGCTACTGTTTAGTCAGGCAGAAAGAGGGTTTGCTCATTTGCAGCAAGGGGTAAGATTAGTCAATCAAGATCCAAACCCGAACCACCTTTCGATATCAACACTCCCCTCTTTCGCTCATCATTGGTTAGTCCCGAAAATTACGGCTTTTCGTCAGCGTCACCCTGATATCGCCTTGCTATTAGAACCAACCAATGATTTGGTGTCTTTTCAAGATAGCCAGATAGATTTATGTGTTCGTTACGGTTTAGGAAAGTACCCCAATTTAGAATCACAATGGCTAATGGACGAAGCTTTTTATCCAGCTTGTCATCCGGTGTACCAGAAAGAGCACGGGATCTATAACATCGAGGATTTAAGCAAAGCTGAGCTGATTGAAGATGTTTGGCCTGATCTTGATTGGAATATGTGGTTAGCAACCTTGGGTCACTGCGCAGCAAAGCCTACCTTAAAATACAGTGGATCACATCTCGTGCTTGAGGCTGCACTATCACTTCAAGGCGTGGCATTAGTAAAACACAGTTTAGCTCATCAATATTTTCGTTCTGGCAAATTGGTCCGAATTGGAGATATCGCTATCAAGCCCAACTTTGCGTATTACTTGTGTGCGCCAAAAGGCTACTTAAAAAGACCTAAAGCTCAATTGTTTGCGCAATGGTTGAAGGAAGAAATAGAAATATTTGAAAAGTCAGTGGTACCAGACTTTAAGACCATTGACCTAAAAGGCAACAGTACTAGAACGGCATCATAACAAACGCTAAATAGGAATAAAACAAACACGCTCTGCGTATAAGACTGCTAAATACAAAAAGCCCCGCACTAAGCGGGGCTTTCAAGTTATAGAGTTAACTTAAGAATTACTTCTTAGCGTTACGCTCTTTAACGTCAGCAATTACTTGCTCTGCAACGTTTGTTGGACATGGTGCGTAGTGTGAGAACTCCATAGAGAACTGACCACGACCAGAAGTCATAGTACGTAGAGTACCGATGTAACCAAACATTTCTGATAGAGGTACATCACCCTTGATACGTACGCCAGTAGACGCTGCTTGTTGGTCTTTGATCATACCACGACGACGGTTAAGGTCACCGATTACGTCACCAACGTGATCTTCTGGAGTGAACACGTCAACTTTCATGATTGGCTCAAGAAGTTGCGCGCCAGCTTTAGGCATAGACTGACGGAATGCACCTTTCGCTGCGATTTCGTAAGCGATAGCTGAAGAGTCAACTGCGTGGAAACCACCGTCGAATAGTTCAACTTCAACGTCTAGAGTAGGGAAGCCAGCTAGAACACCGTGCTCCATCATTGACGCAAAGCCTTTCTCAACTGCAGGCCAGAATTCTTTAGGTACGTTACCACCAACAACTGTTGATTTGAACGTGAAGCCAGAGTTTGGCTCACCTGGTTTGATGCGGTAATCGATCTTACCGAACTGACCAGAACCACCAGACTGTTTCTTGTGCGTGTAGCTATCTTCGATTGCTTGAGTGATAGTTTCACGGTAAGCAACCTGTGGAGCACCAACTTCTAGCTCAACGCCGTAAGTACGCTTAAGGATATCTACCTTGATGTCTAGGTGAAGTTCACCCATACCTTTCAGGATAGTTTCGCCTGAATCTTCATCAGTCTCAACTTGGAATGATGGATCTTCTGCAACCATTTTACCGATCGCGATACCCATCTTCTCAGAACCGCCTTTATCTTTAGGCTTAACTGCGATAGAGATTACTGGATCTGGGAAGATCATTGGCTCAAGAGTACATTCGTGCTTAGGATCACATAGAGTGTGACCAGTTTGAACGTTCTTCATACCAACTACAGCGATGATGTCACCAGCTTGTGCTGAATCGATTTCGTTACGCTCGTCCGCGTGCATCTCAACCATACGGCCGATACGCTCTGTTTTACCAGTTGCAGAGTTAAGGATTGTGTCACCTTTCTTCATCTTACCAGAGTAGATGCGGATAAAGGTTAGAGCACCGAAGCGGTCATCCATAATCTTAAATGCAAGAGCACGTAGTGGCTCGTCTGCAGATACAGTCGCAACTTCACCAGTTGGCTCACCAGTCTCTGAATCAGTTAGAGGCTGTGGATCAACTTCTGTTGGAGATGGTAGGTAATCAATTACCGCGTCAAGAATAAGTTGGATACCTTTGTTCTTGTACGCTGAACCACAGTAAGTTGGGAAGAATGCTAGATCACGAGTACCTTTACGGATACAACGTTTGATGTCTTCTAGAGATGGCTCTTCGCCTTCTTCTAGGTAAGCCATCATTAGATCTTCGTCTTGCTCTAGAGCAGTTTCGATTAGCATTTCACGGTATTCAGCAGCTTTCTCTACCATGTCTGCTGGAATATCTTGAACTTCGTAGTTCTCTGGTTGGCCAGACTCATCCCATACGTAAGCTTGTTGGCTTAGTACGTCTACAACACCTACGAAATCTTCTTCGATACCGATAGGTAGAGTCATAACTAGAGGTGTAGCACCTAGTACGTTCT
Source organism: Vibrio sp. Vb0888 (assembly GCF_033338835.1). Classification (NCBI taxonomy): domain Bacteria; kingdom Pseudomonadati; phylum Pseudomonadota; class Gammaproteobacteria; order Vibrionales; family Vibrionaceae; genus Vibrio; species Vibrio sp. Vb0888. Next base: position 222,900 of record NZ_JAWOTL010000006.1, on the reverse strand, counting down.
GTACTTGATCTACAACTTTGTAGAAATCTGCGCCCATACGGTCTAGTTTGTTAACGAAGATCAGACGTGATACGTGTGATTCGTCAGCGTAACGCCAGTTAGTTTCTGACTGAGGCTCAACACCACCAGAACCACAGAATACACCGATACCACCGTCAAGTACTTTTAGAGAACGGTAAACTTCGATAGTGAAGTCAACGTGTCCAGGAGTATCGATGATGTTTAGACGGTGATCGTTCCAGAAACAAGTTGTTGCTGCAGACTGGATTGTGATACCACGCTCAGCTTCCTGCTCCATGAAGTCAGTAGTAGTTGAACCGTCGTGAGTGTCACCGATCTTATGGATCTTACCAGTTAGCTTTAGGATACGCTCTGTAGAGGTAGTTTTACCCGCGTCTACGTGAGCAAAAATACCAATGTTTCTGTATTTTGATAAATCAGTCATTGTCTTACTCTGTTAATAAGGTATAAAGTGCGCGCAGAGTATATCACATTCTGTCAATACTGATACCCTTGCGTGCGGATGGAAGAAAAAAAATTTTAACGTGAAATTTCCGTCCCCAAAGCATAGTCAAACACAGCAATTTATGTACTTTATTCGCATTTTATTGAGGACGGATAGAACAGTTTGTGATTGCACAAATACCATTCTTATGAGCATTACAGCTCGTCAAAAGCCTCTATCGCTTCCGACAATTTCTTAACGCCGTGAATTTGCATGCCAGGGATGCCACCTTTCGGCATGTTGGCTGCTGGCACGATGGCTTTCTTGAAACCATGTTTGAACGCTTCATTCAAACGCTCTTGCCCACTTGGCACTGGACGGATTTCGCCCGCAAGCCCTACCTCACCAAAAATCACCACATCTTTAGGGAGTGGACGGTCACGAAAACTCGATAAAAGCGCCATAACTAAAGCAAGATCAGCGCTTGTCTCCGTCACCTTAACACCGCCAACCACATTAACAAAGACATCTTGGTCTGCCATTTGTAAGCCACCATGCTTATGCAACACAGCGAGCAAAAGTGATAGGCGGTTCTGCTCCAAGCCGACCGCAACACGACGAGGGTTGGCTAACTGCGAGTAATCCACCAGCGCTTGAATCTCTACTAGTAGAGGGCGCGTGCCTTCCCAAACCACCATGACTGAAGAGCCTGATGTTTCTTCTTCACCACGAGAAAGGAAGATCGCTGATGGGTTACTCACTTCCTTCAATCCTTGGCCTGTCATTGCAAATACACCAAGCTCATTCACAGCACCAAAACGGTTTTTATGACTACGCAAAGTGCGGAATCGGCTATCCGTTCCACCATCGAGTAGTACCGAACAGTCGATAATGTGTTCAAGAACTTTGGGGCCCGCAAGGGTACCATCTTTTGTTACGTGACCAACAATAAATACCGCAACATTATTCTGTTTTGCGTATCGTGTCAGAGCCGTCGCAGATTCACGTACCTGAGCAACACTGCCAGGCGACGATTGAACATCAGAAACGTGCATCACCTGAATCGAGTCTATTACCATTATACGAGGCTGCTCTTTTTCGGCGATTTGGCAAATTTTGTCGACGTTCGTTTCCGATAGCATTTTTAAATGATCTTTCGGCAAGCCCAATCGGGAAGCACGCATTGCCACCTGCTGTAATGACTCTTCACCGGTTACGTAAAGCGTTGGCATTTGCGCAGATAAACTACACATGGTTTGCAACAGAAGGGTTGATTTACCTGCACCAGGGTTACCACCAATCAAAATTGCGGCACCTGGCACAACACCACCACCCAAGACGCGGTCAAGCTCTTTAAACCCACTGGTGAAGCGAGGTACTTCTTGCAGATCAATTTCGGATAGCGTTTGAACCGTAGCTTCTGTTGCGGAACCAGCGTAGCCGCTTAAGCGTTCATTGCGAGCAACGGTTGGCGATGCAGCGATACGTACTTCTGTTATCGTATTCCATGCACCACATGCGTTACACTGCCCCTGCCAACGGGGAAAGTCCGCGCCACAATCATTACAAACATACGCTCGTTTTGCTTTCGCCATGATGCCTCAATTTTTTCTACAAATGTGACTAAGCACAGCCAAGTCAGACCTGAACTGAAATGAACTATTGATATACTTAAGTATTACTTCGCTTAGCCGATACAATTTAAAGTAACGACATACTCTAACAGAAATAATGCAGCAATCTGAAATTCTCTCGCTCGCAGAACGACTCATTCCCGTTTACGGTACGAATGACTTTGACTTTGTCCTTGGCCAACTGACCGAGGAAGAGACGCCTTCGGCCAAAATTTTGGTTAAAATGGAACTTAACCGCTTAATGGCTCCATGCAAAAAAAGCATTGATTTGCGAGGTCGCGTTCAAGGCGAATGTCGCGAGTATATTTTGGATGGTATTCCACATTGGTTGGATGATGTTGCTTTCAACGCTTACCATAAAAACATCAAAAAGTTTGGCTGCTACACGGAAGGAATGTGGGAAGCATTGGTCAACACGCGAAATAACTTTCGCGTAATGAGCAAGCGCCTTACTCAGCAAAAAACGCAATCGTTAACGGATCCTAAAAGCCCGTTCTTAGCAGAACCCGTTCACCTAGGCTACGATTTAAAGCGCCAAGAAAAACGCTTGAAAGTCCAATCTCAAGTTGAAATTTGCCGTTCTAAAGGGCAGCTTCTTCATGGATTAAGCATTGATTTATCTAGCTCTGGCGCAAAGTTCAAAGTCCCTAGCGCATTTAAATATAACCTTGGGGAAATTATTCAGGTCACGTTTACTGAATTTGCCAGCAAATCTAACGTTGCAGGTATAGAGAAACCGCTTGCATACCGCATACTCGCGGTTGATGACTGTTACGAAAATGACTCAGTTCGATACCTCAGAACCATACGCTTAACTGACACCAATGTCGTCACCAGAGTGATAGATGAAGCGCTCAACAGTGCTGCTAAAAGGGCTCGTCACGACAATCAAGACAAGATTATTCGAGCTCGAACTCGCGGTTATGAGCACATCGCACTAAAGCACACCAGCAGCTTGCCTCTATTCTTTGATGGTAGTGACCTAAAATTAGCAATGTTAACGCCAAACAATCAAAAGCTTTGGCAATACTGGCACGATGAGAGAAACCAGCAAATGTTTGGTTCCTTATTCAACGAGCAACGCATCGCGTCACTCATTAAGCCTGGTGTGAAAGGAACAACCAATGTCCTTTATTCATTTACTCACGAGCACGAGAATCGAACCTATTTCTATTCGATGTTTCGCCCTGAAGCAACTCGCGAACAGCGCCAGCTATTTTGGCATTTAGGTGGCAAACGAGAGAGTTGGCGCGCCTTTAGAATTTCAATCTTTGAACTATCTGAGCAAGAACAGGAAGACCTAGCAGCTTTCTCTCCAGAGTTAGCAGAAACGTCTCAATCACTGACTCATATTGGTATTTTGCAAGAAATTGCTGACGAAAAATCAGGGCAGGATTACCTGCTAACTGAAAAGCCGCGCTTACCCGCTAATACGTTAAACGCGTTTCGTCACCCGAGAAGAGTTATCGGCAATCCAAAGGGCATTTATTTTGATGCAAAGTCTCGTCGAAAAGAGCCTCGTTATCGTTTTAAAACACCTTTAGAGTTGTACTCAGGACAAACTAAAACAGGCGGCTGTACTGTTGACCTTTCCAAACGAGGACTCGGAATTAGGCTAAGTGAGCCTACGATGTTACGTTCTGGGCAAGAGGTAAGAATCAACTTTCGAGAATTACAACTCTACGATAAAAAATTGCCGTTAATGTCGGTGCCATACCGAGTAATTCGTGTAAGCCCAGACGGTTGTAGCGTGCAGCTAGTTATTGATGAAAGCAGCCAAACCATGAAGGTAATCGCTTTTTTCAACAGCATTATCGAGCACAATCAAGACAAGCTAATCCCGCAAAAAGAGACGCTACCAAGTAATGCTCTACTTGAAAGGCTGCACTGCATGTTGCTCTCGCGTACGCTGAGCACGCCCATTTTTATCAGTAAGAGTACGTCATCTTCAATCAAAACCCCCGTTATCGGGGTGAACTTGCCGCTACCTAAACACATTGAGCTTTTTGCCCGTCTTGGGCATGACCAACTGTTGTCACTTGAACCTATCTTTAAAGGCCGGACAAGCACATTAATCGCAGAGCCAATAAAACGTGTAGAAGGTGCTCAAGCCAGACATCAGGATATCTACATAAGCGCCGCAAAAGTAGGCAATAAAATTACAGGCATTGAGTCAAAGCTTCATCAAGAGTTCAACAGCGTAAAAGAGCGGATTCAATTTATAAAGAAAGCGCGAATGATGGGTGACTTTTACGTGATTCGCCTTTCTACTGCGCCAATTTTCGATCCGATGACATCATTACTGCAACAAGATTTAAGTGACTTAACCCAATTTGGCGTACATCAAGCGAGCAAGTTAGAAAAAGAGTTAACGGCGCTCGTTGGTTACAGTGAATTTGAAGACATTACTGAAGAGGTTGTAATTAGATTGGAGTTAACCGAGTAAATTCAAAGTCATACCAAATTGAAAAAAAACACCGCCTTTCTGGCGGTGTTTTTGAATGGATGGTTAAGGTTTAGCTTTCCAGCTGACCTTTTGCTGCTTCACCAATGCGCCAGATAAAATACAGAGCACACCGCCCAACCCTGCAAAGCGAATCGCTGATTGCGCTTGAGCTTCCACTTTTGGTTTTGCGTGATACGCAATCCCTAATCCTGCCACCGACATCATCACAAGATCATTAGCGCCATCACCGACAGCAACCGTGTTGTGCTGCTCAATTTCATATTCATCCGCCAATTCCACTAGAATGTCCGACTTCATCTGCGCCGTTACCACATCGCCAAGTACTTTACCCGTGAGTTTGCCGTCAATAATTTCTAATTGATTGGAGCGAGCAAAGTCTAAGTCGACTTTATCTTTGATGTAATCAGAGAAGTAAGTAAAACCACCGGAGGCAATCGCTGTTTTCCAGCCCAAGGCTTTCAACGTCGCAATTAGCGCTTCAAAGTCCGGCATGAATGGTAACTGGGAACGAACTTGTTCAAGAATTGATTCATCGGCACCTTTGAGCTTACCAACTCGCTGACGTAAACTTTGCTCAAAATCCAGCTCACCTTGCATGGCACGTTCAGTGACTTCAGCGACCTCATCCCCTACTCCTGCCAGTTTCGCGATTTCATCAATACACTCTATCTGGATCGCCGTTGAATCCATATCAAATACAATCAACCCTTGGGTTGATAGATCGGGCACTTCATTAAGCGAGGCGTAATCTAGGTTGAGACTTTGTAAGATCGTTTCATGTTGAGGAGTCAACTCTCCGGCCATCAGGGCTACTTCATATTGGCCAACTTTCCACGTTTCTAGTATTGGGTTGTAAAAGCCGGTGAAGAAATCAATGTCTTCGAAGTGACTTGGCGAAAGGTACTCAGCAAATACGATCCAGTTTGCTTTTGCTTTATCTAATTGGGAGGCAAATCGAGTCTCGGGTAATCGTTTTAAAAGTGTCGTATGTTTTCTGATAGGCAAGCTTTTTGACGCGTCCATGTATATAATCCCTTATGACTTTGCTAAAACGTTACCTCAACAAACTAAAAAGGCAAGTCTTTGTTTTATTTTAAATGGATGAGTAAAGAGCATGAGTGAATCTTTGTTCTCAGTAAGGAATGCCCTAAGAATTCTGGCACTAATCCTACTGTGTGTGATGTTGTTTATCACAATAAAAAACAGTGTTGTGATCAGTAAGGGTAATGAGAAAATTCAAGCACAACAGCTTGAAACGCTCACCAAAGTTTTGATTTCACAGGCGTCTCTTTCTGCCAGTGAGATGATTTTAACTAAAGATCAAGAACGATTACTTCAGCTAACAAACCAGCTAGCACAAGACCGTTTAGTGTTTGATGCAACAATCTACGATGCACAGGGTGTACGTTTAGCGTCTAGTGAAGAGGCATTATCGGTACGCGAAGTTCTTGGCCTGGATACGCCTTTGGCAACAGCTTCCATTGGTCGCCAGCAGTTGGTTGAACCAGTTTTTGCAGATGGTGCGCTTATCGGTTTTGTTCGCGTGACCTTTGAGACGGGCCGGGTGACGGCTATTTCTGACCACCACTATCGCAAGAGCGATCGTTATATGTACATGATGGTCTTAATGAGCTTTGTCTGTGGTATGTTGTTCATCTTGATTTTACGTCGACAACCGATACGTCGTAAAAAAGCGCCAAACCTGCTGCTAACCAAGTAACTAGGTAGCGCTAACAACTCATATAAAAACAGCCCGCAATGTGTGGGCTGTTTTTTAGCTCTTGAGAGCGAAAAATAGAATGACTCTTCGTCGCTTACTCTTCGTCACCAAGCAATACTGAATCTAGTGCGATTAGCATCATGTCGTTGAATGTCGTTTGACGCTCGTCAGATGTAGTCTGTTCGCCAGTCTTGATATGATCAGAAACCGTACAGATTGTCAGAGCTTTTGCACCGTATTCTGCCGCAACACCGTAAATACCAGCCGCTTCCATTTCAACACCAACAATGCCGTACTTGTCCATTACATCGAACATTTCTGGATCTGGCGTGTAGAAAAGCTCTGCTGAGAATAGGTTACCAACTTTAACGTCAATACCGCGAGCTTTTGCAGCGTCTTCTGCCGCACGAACCATGTTGTAGTCTGCGATTGCCGCGAAGTCATGACCTTTAAAGCGGATACGGTTCACTTTAGAGTCAGTACATGCACCCATGCCGATCACAACATCACGCACTTTGATGTCTTCATTCACTGCGCCACAGCTGCCAACACGGATGATTTTCTTCACGCCGAAGTCTTTGATTAGTTCAGTCGCGTAAATCGAGCATGATGGGATACCCATACCGTGGCCCATTACTGAGATCTTACGGCCTTTGTATGTGCCTGTGTAACCAAACATATTACGAACGTCACACACTTGAACGACATCTTCAAGGAAAGTCTCTGCGATGTATTTTGCACGTAGTGGATCACCAGGCATCAGTACGACGTCTGCAAATGCACCCATTTCAGCATTGATATGTGGAGTTGCCATTTTCTTTTCCTTAACCTTTCTCTAGCGCTCCGCGCTTAAGGCGATATAAGCCAGAGTATTCTCATTTCCGACAAGCAGCATTTACATACTGCAAACATAAAACTAGGAGCAATCAAGCTCCTAGTTTTCAAAAACCTAACTAATTATAGGAAGTTCTTACCGTAATCCATTGGAGAAGTACCGAAGTAACTTGCCAATGTTTGACCGATATCTGCGAATGTTTCGCGGCGGCCAAGAGAACCAGCTGGTACTTTTTGACCATAAACCAATACTGGGATGTGCTCACGAGTATGGTCAGTACCTGGCCATGTTGGGTCACAGCCGTGGTCTGCCGTTAGGATAAGCACATCGTCTTCTTCCATAATCTCTAGCACTTCGTTGATACGACCATCGAAGTACTCAAGTGCCGCTGCGTAACCCGCTACGTCACGACGGTGACCGTAAGCTGAGTCGAAGTCTACAAAGTTAGTGAATACGATCGTGTTGTCGCCCGCTTCTTTGATTTGCTCTAGCGTTGCTTCGAACAATGCAGGGATACCTGTCGCTTTCACTTTCTTAGTGATGCCGCAGTTTGCGTAGATATCAGCAATCTTACCAATAGAAACCACGTTGCCTTGCTTCTCTTCAACAAGTTTCTGTAGAACCGTTGCTGATGGTGGCTCAACAGAAAGGTCACGACGGTTACCGGTACGCTCAAATTGACCTTTACCAGCACCAACAAATGGACGCGCGATAACACGACCAATGTTGTAATCTTCTAGCTCTTCACGTGCGATTTGGCAAAGCTCTAGTAGACGGTCTAGACCGAAAGTCTCTTCGTGACATGCGATTTGGAATACAGAGTCCGCAGAGGTGTAGAAGATTGGTTTGCCAGTCTTCATGTGCTCTTCACCAAGATCGTCAAGAACTTGAGTACCAGATGCGTGGCAGTTACCTAGGAAACCGTCAAGACCTGCACGCTCAAGAATGCGGTCAGTCAATTCTTTCGGGAAGCTGTTTGCTTTGTCAGTGAAGTAACCCCAGTCAAACAGAACAGGCACACCTGCGATTTCCCAGTGACCAGACGGCGTGTCTTTACCTGAAGAAAGCTCTGCTGCATGACCGTATGCACCAATGATTTCAGCGTCTGCGTCTAGTCCAGGTGCGAAGCGACCTGTCGATTCTTTATGCGCCATTGCCAAACCAAGTTTCGATAGATTTGGAAGGCGAAGTACACCTTGGCGATTGTCGTTATCTGCTAAGCCTTTTTCACATTGGTCAGCGATGTGACCTAGTGTGTCTGAACCTACATCACCAAATTCTTTAGCGTCGGCAGTTGCACCGATACCGAATGAGTCTAGTACTAAAATAAATGCTCTTTTCATTGCTCGTTCCTTAGGCCCACTCGGCTTTTTATTATGGTTGAGTAGGCCTTGTGTAATTACTTGTTCTATTAGATATCTTCTGCACGAATTTGGCGGTAAACCTCTGGAGTTGGTGTGTATTCACCACCTACTTTGATTGCACTGCGCAGTGCTTTTGCCGCTTCTTCCCATTGCTCTTCAGTGCGAGCGTGGATGACCGCAAGAGGTTTATCACTGTCTGCGACCTCACCTAGGCGGATGAACTTGTCGAAACCAACTGCGTAGTCGATTTCATCAGTAGCAACACGACGACCACCACCCATAGCAACCACAGCCATGCCGATAGCACGTGTATCCATTGCAGAGACAATGCCCGTTTCTGTTGCGTAAACTGGCTTGATGATTTCTGCTTTTTCTAAGTAGTTGTCGTAGTTTTCTACGAAGTCAGCAGGGCCGCCTAAGCCAGCAACCATCTTGCCGAAGCACTCAGCCGCTTTGCCGTTATCCAGCACTTCCATCAGTTTTGCGCGTGCGTCTTCTGTGTTCTCAGCAAGCTTGCCAAGTACTAACATTTCAGCACATGAAGCCATGGTCACTTCAAGTAGACGAGGGTTACGGTATTCACCTGTTAAGAAACGAACCGCTTCACGAACTTCTACTGCGTTACCCGCTGAAGACGCCAATACTTGGTTCATGTCCGTAAGAATTGCCGTAGTCTTAGTGCCAGCACCGTTTGCTACCGCAACGATTGATTTTGCTAGCTCTTCAGACGCTTCGTAAGTTGGCATAAATGCACCTGAACCCACTTTTACGTCCATCACTAGCGATTCCAGACCCGCCGCCAGTTTCTTAGAAAGGATCGACGCCGTAATCAGGGAGATATTGTCTACCGTTGCGGTAATATCACGAGTCGCGTAAACACGCTTATCCGCAGGAGCAAGGTCACCAGTTTGACCGATGATCGCCACACCAGCGTCTTTGGTTACTTGACCAAAAACATCGTTGCTCGGCGTAATGTTGTAACCAGGGATAGATTCAAGTTTATCCAGCGTACCGCCTGTATGACCAAGACCGCGGCCAGAGATCATAGGTACGAAACCGCCACACGCTGCCACCATTGGGCCAAGCATTAAAGAAGTTACGTCACCCACACCACCGGTTGAGTGTTTGTCGACAATTGGACCACCGAAGTTCATGTGGCTCCAGTCGATAACCATGCCCGAATCACGCATTGCACACGTTAAGGCGATGCGCTCATCCATGGTCATTTCATTAAAGAAAATCGTCATAGCAAACGCCGCAATCTGACCTTCAGATACCGTGTTGTTCGCTACGCCTTGAATAAAGAAGTTGATTTCGTCTGCGGTAAGTACTTCACCGTCACGTTTTTTACGAATGATTTCTTGTGGTAAATACATTAGTGCCTCCCAAGCTCTTTTGAGCCATGGTTGTAGTAGGATAGAAGAGGTTTGGTAGCACCCGTTTAGGTGCTACCGTTCAGACGTATTATTGGAATTAGTACGCTGTTGGATCAGCGACGTCGTCCGATACTTCTAATGTATTTAGTAGGTTGGTTAGCAGGCTAGACGCACCAAAACGGTAGTGACGAGCATCAACCCAGTTGTCACCTAGGATTTCGTCAGCCATTGCTAGGTATGCTGCTGCGTCTTCAGCAGTGCGCACACCACCTGCTGGTTTGAAACCAACAGTTTCTGCAACACCCATGTCGCGAATAACTTCAAGCATCATACGAGCGTATTCTGGTGTTGCGTTTACTGGCACTTTACCAGTTGAAGTTTTAATGAAGTCAGCACCTGCTTCAATACAGATTTGAGATGCTTTCTTGATTAGTGCTTCTTCTTTTAGTTCACCTGTTTCGATGATCACTTTAAGAAGAATGTCACCACAAGCTTCTTTACATTGCTTAACTAGTTCGAAGCCTACTTTCTCATCACCCGCCATTAGCGCGCGGTAAGGAAAAACTACGTCAACTTCGTCTGCACCGTAAGCAACCGCCGCTTTTGTTTCAGCAACTGCGATTTCAATGTCGTCGTTACCATGTGGGAAGTTCGTTACTGTTGCAATACGAACCTCTGGCGTACCTTGCTCACGAAGTGTCTTCTTAGCAATAGGAATAAAGCGAGGGTAAATACAAATTGCAGCTGTGTTGCCTACTGCTGTTTTCGCGTCATGACATAGTGAGATCACTTTTGCATCAGTGTCATCGTCATTCAACGTAGTTAGGTCCATAAGTTTAAGTGCACGTAGCGCTGCTGCTTTTAAATCGCTCATTTCTATCTCCGATCAATATTCAAAAAATTCACTACTCAGCCTTACATCACGTCTTTAACTATAATCAACAAGTCGAGACAATGTGAGTAAATGGCTAAACAGTCTATTAATGAACGGACTTGGTTCCCTGAAGACTCGGCATATACAGCGAAAATTTATCATATGCCAATTGCTATCCTTGTCACCGCACAGTACCAGTTTGGCCTATGGCACAACAATCTATGATTGCGGTGTCTTTAATATCACATCACAAAGCAAAACGCCTATTAGATCTGATATTGCAGGGCAATTCATTTGCCCATCGATTATGTAATATTCATTACGTGATTAAGAATCAAGCTTAACCACTATCCTGTGATTAATACATTATAGAGTTTCACCGCAAAACTGTAGCACCAAATAGAGCGCAAACGGTTTGTATCTCAAAATTTCCTAGCCCCTATTCCATTGACTGCGTAATACCTCGACTAAGGCAAACACCCGATGAAATTTTGGAGCCCGAAAAACGAAAAATGCCCCGCAGCAATCTCTTGCTACAGGGCATGATGTAAAACGGCGTCTATATATTAAGAACCGATTCTAATTATAGTGCTGCAAGGCTTAAGCAGAAGCCTGCAATTGTCGCTGCCATAAGGTTAGACAACGTACCTGCAAGAACTGCTTTAACACCCATGCGAGCGATGTCACTACGACGGTTTGGTGCAAGGCTACCTAGACCACCAAGTAGAATCGCGATAGAAGAAAGGTTCGCGAAACCACATAGTGCGAATGAGATGATAGCTGTTGTCTTCTCAGACATTACTTCACCAGTTGCCGCGATTACTTGAGCGTTTTCACCTAGATATGGTGTGAAGTTCAAGTAAGCAACGAATTCGTTCACTACGATTTTCTGACCGATGAATGAACCAGCTGTTACAGCTTCTGCCCATGGAACACCGATTAGGAATGCTAGTGGAGAGAACGCGTAACCTAGGATTAGCTCTAGTGTTAGTTCTGGCATGCCGAACCAACCACCGATGCCACCTAGCATACCGTTGATTAGCGCGATTAGACCAACGAATGCGATTAGCATTGCACCTACGTTAAGCGCAAGTTGTAGACCAGAAGCCGCACCGCCCGCAGCTGCGTCGATTACGTTAACTGGTTTGTCGTCACCGCCGTCCATCGCTTCTTCGATACTTTCGTGAGGCTGGTCAGTCTCTGGGTGAAGGATTTTAGCGAACAGTAGACCACCTGGTGCTGCCATGAATGATGCCGCAACTAGGTACTCTAGTGGAACACCCATAGATGCGTAACCAGCTAGTACACCACCAGCAACAGAAGCTAGACCACCACACATTACCGCGAATAGCTCTGATTGAGTCATTTTTGGAACGAATGGGCGAACAACTAGAGGTGCCTCAGTTTGACCTACGAAAATGTTAGCTGCCGCTGACATTGATTCCGCACGAGAAGTGCCTAGCGCTTTTTGTAGTGCGCCACCAAGAATCTTGATAACCCATTGCATAACGCCAATGTAGTAAAGAACTGAAATCAGTGCAGAGAAGAAGATCAGTGTAGGAAGAACACGGAATGCGAAGATGAAACCGCCGCCGCCGAATACTTCGAACATCTTGTCAGAAACAAGACCACCGAACAGGAATGATGAACCATCGTTACCGTAGTTGATAACGTTAGAAACACCTGAAGAGAAACCGTTTAGTAGATCACGGCCCCAAGGTACATACAGAACAAATGCACCTAATGCGAATTGGATAGCGAATGCGCCACCCACAGTTCTAAAGTTGATAGCTTTTCGGTTGTTAGAAAATGCCACTGCAATCGCAAGAAGCACTACCATACCGATTAGGCTCATAAACAGGCTCATAGTTTATGACTTCCTTATAAGTTATTTATTGGCGTGTTACAAAATGGAGCTATAAAGCGGGGGCAATTATACTCATGCAGAATCAATTAAAGTAATGCCAGCCTCACACTTTCCTATAAGATTCATGATTGATTCAACCAGCTTTGTGAGTTAATTCACAATAAGCAGGAAAACGTTTTCGATTTCAAACCACATCTTTAGATTTTATTCACATATCGAGAAAGCAAAATTGCTATTTTTCCACAGTTGAGAGGCAATCGATTGCTTTCGGCCGTTATGCAACTCTACGAGCTCATTAAAGACGTGAATGAGTTTGGCTGGGTGATTTGACTCCCCTTGATATCCAAGTATAGGCATATCTGGTGCGTCTGTTTCGATTACTAGGTTTTCGAGTGGTAATTTTTGAATTGCGTCGCGTGTTTTCTTGGCTCTTGGGTAGGTAATCGTTCCTCCTACACCGATAAAAAAACCTAATTTGACCCACTCCATGGCTTGCTGATAACTCCCAGAAAAAGCGTGTAGCACACCACCTCTAGGGAGATTCGCCGCTTTCACCATTTGAATGAGGCGATTGTGCGCTTTTCGGCTATGTAAAATAACTGGGAGTTCGAAGCGTCTAGCCAGCTCAAATTGAACTTCAAGTATCTTTTCTTGCAACTGTGGATCAACATCAATGGCAAAATCTAAACCACACTCTCCTATTGCCACGCACTGCTGCCCTTTTTGATTTAGATAGCCTTCTAGCTCTGTGAGGTGCTGCTCAACGTTATCTTCAAGAAAATACGGATGAAAGCCGAGCGCATAATACAAATTGGCATGTTGCTCTGCCAAAGTTTGAATACGAGCCCAGTTTTGCGGACCGACGGAAGGAATCAAAATTCTTGCGACGCCTTGCGTTTGAGCAAGCTCAAGTTGATGTGCAAAGTCATCTTGAAACACATCAAAATCAAAGTGGCAGTGCGTATCAAAGAGCTTCATCTTGACGCTTTTTATCTGTATCTGCGGGCAGAAAATCAGAGGATGGTTGGGCTTCACTCTTCTCTTCAGTTTGATGGGCTGGGTCTTTTCGATATGGGACACAACTGCGTTTCTGATCGGGAGTTAACCCCATCTCTTTACACCAGTTGTCGTAACGCTTTAGCCCACGTTTAAACCAATTCATATCTTATCCTTATATAAAAACGCCCTTGGCTAAGTTTATAGCCAAGGGCGTTTTAAAATCTAGTTTGCGTTAAGGCTTACCCTAACCGCGCAAATTAGTGCTCACGCGTCGCACGGAAATCAACGTCAGGGAAACGCTCTTTCGCCAAGTTTAAGTTAACCATTGTTGGGGCGATATACGTTAGGTTATCACCACCATCCAATGCTAAGTTCGCTTGATTCTTGCGTTGGAACTCATCCAGTTTCTTCGCATCACCACACTCAACCCAACGAGCAGTTGCAACGTTAATGCCTTCATAAATCGCTTCAACGTTATACTCAGATTTCAAACGAGCCACAACAACATCGAACTGAAGTACACCAACGGCACCAACGATCAGATCGTTGTTCTGTAGAGGACGGAATACCTGTACCGCACCTTCTTCTGATAGCTGAACCAAACCTTTGAGAAGCTGCTTCTGCTTTAATGGATCTTTCAGGCGAATACGACGGAATAGTTCCGGAGCGAAGTTCGGAATACCAGAGAACTTCAGTGATTCACCTTGCGTAAAGGTATCACCAATCTGAATAGTGCCGTGGTTGTGTAGACCAATGATGTCACCGGCGTAAGCGTGTTCTGCACGTGCACGGTCACCAGCCATAAAGGTTACTGCATCAGAGATACTCACTTGCTTGCCAAGACGAACGTGGTTCATCTTCATACCTTGCGTGTAAGTGCCCGATACAATACGCATGAATGCGATACGGTCGCGGTGTTTTGGGTCCATATTCGCTTGGATCTTAAATACGAAACCAGAGAACTTCTCTTCAGTCGCTTCAACTTCACGTTCAACCGCTTGACGAGTTTTCGGCGCTGGAGCCCATTCAGTTAGACCGTCTAGCATATGATCCACACCAAAGTTACCTAATGCAGTACCGAAGTAAACTGGCGTCAGGTCACCTGTTAAGAACATTTCCAAATCAAACTCAGGGCAAGCACCCATGACAAGCTCAAGCTCTTCTCGAACACTTTCCGCAAGGCCTGCACCAACTTTTTCATCAAGCTCTGGGTTGTCGAGACCTTTGATGATTCGAACTTCTTGAATCTCATGACCGTGACCTGATTCGTATAAAATCGTTTCATCACGGTGAATGTGGTAAACACCTTTAAACTCTTTACCACAGCCGATTGGCCATGTGATTGGCGCACACATCATGCCCAATTCGTTTTCTACTTCATCCAATACTTCCATTGGATCACGAACGTCACGGTCAAGTTTGTTCATGAAGGTTACGATTGGCGTGTCACGTAGACGTGTAACTTCCATTAGTTTACGAGTACGGTCCTCAACACCTTTCGCTGCATCGATAACCATCAGACATGAGTCAACTGCCGTTAGAGTACGGTAAGTATCTTCCGAGAAGTCTTCGTGTCCAGGCGTATCAAGTAGGTTTACCAGACAATCGTTGTAAGGGAACTGCATTACAGAAGTAGTAACCGAGATACCACGTTCCTTTTCCATTTCCATCCAGTCTGATTTTGCGTGCTGTGCGTTACCACGACCTTTAACCGTACCTGCTTTTTGGATCGCGTTTCCGAATAACAGTACTTTTTCAGTAATGGTGGTTTTACCCGCATCCGGGTGAGAAATAATAGCGAACGTTCTGCGCTTAGACACTTCGCCTAAAAAAAGGGGATTTGACATTAGTTAATCTTCTAAATTACTTTCATGCTCACAAAATAGGCAAGCATATCTACTATTCGATATTGTGCGGTATTCTCGCTTATTATCGCTGTGCTAGCAAACTGGAAAGACATGAACTGAATTTACTCGGCTCACCAGCCTTTACCTGCAACTAACAAGGGAAAGCCAGCTCCACACAAAGAGATGTAAAAATTCAAAAAATTATTATTACATATTCAAAAGCCTCGAATCCGGATACGCATTTAAAGCATAAGTGTTGATGAGGTAATTAGTAACGGCCTAAAACTAACTCAAAAATAAGTAACTCATGATAATGGCGTCTTCCTTACCATTTCCCGATTTAGCTGGGTAATAGTTGTAACGACGGTCCACTTCATTAAAACCTGCTTGCTCATAAATATGGATAGCTGGGTGATTACTTTCACGCACTTCTAACCAAGCACTCTCTGCTTTGGCTTGTTCACAGTATTCAATAAACGCGTCCAGCAATTTTTGCCCTAGCCCTCTGCCCTGTTGAGAAGGCGCTACTGCAATATTTAATAGTGTCACTTCTCCAACAATATTCTGTCCATAGAAGTAACCAACCACTTGAGAGCCTTCCAGCATCACATGATGGCAAGCACCGCGACTGGATAAGTCACGAACCAAAGATTCGGCCCAAGGGTGAGAATGTGCTTGCTGCTCGATTTGCCAAACTTGGTCGAGGTGCTCTGCACGCATCGGCGTAATTTCAATTGTCACGCATTAGCTCCGTTAAGAAGAGTACGAACAGATTTGTTGCCACAATGCGCGGCGCTGTTCGTTATTACCATCAATATCTTGTAATAGTGGCGAGGTCAGGTGCTTTGCCTTGATGCTTTGATCAGCCTCACAGCCTGCAAACCACACCCACTCTAGCTGATGTTCACCCAGCATGGATAAGCGCTCAGGCTCTAGGTGTAGCGCATCATCAAGCGTGAGCTTAATGCTTTTTAATACGCGCTCAAACATCAATGCCGTCTCGTTTTCTGGACATATTGGCGATACCAATAGGAGTTTACATGAACTTTGCAAATCCAATAATGGCGATTGATAGCCTTCCAGTCTTTCAGGGTGTACCAGCTCCCATGTGCTGATCCCCATTTCACGTAAATACTGTTTCTCGTTAATTGACATTTTCCGTCACCTATTTGAACGAGGGCAATCCTATCAAATTATCGCGATTATACCTAAAGGACTTCAAGGAACACCTGAACACAATGAGATGATTTGGATATTCCTGAACATAGCGTTTTGCCAACGGCCACACATTGGGTATGACATATGAGGTACATTATGAAATTCTTAAATACGCTACTACTTTGCACACTGGTAGCCGCCACCAGCGTGAGTGTTTTTGCTAATAACAGCGATGAGTGGGAGCTGATTGCAACGAAAACCGTTAACTTTCATACAGAAACAGATACCGTGACACCAAATAGCCTATTCCGAAACCGAAGCTTCAGTAAAATAAAACTAAAATGTGTGCAAGGAACGGTAGACATGAATGGTTTAAAAGTCGTCATGACAGATGGTAGTGAGAAAAAGCTTTCCTCTATGGGCGTACTAACAAGCGGATTGTCGACTCGTGCCTGGAGCCTTCCAGGTACAAAAGAAGCCAAGCTAAAACGGATTGAAATGACTTACAGTAGCTGGGGAAGCACAAAACTTAGCCTGCTAGGGGTAAGTAAAAAAGCGAAAATAGAGGTCTGGGGCAAAAAGAAAAGTAACCAGTCATCCTAACCTCCCTATCTCAGTTTTCAGTGAATAAGAAAGAAGCCCACTTAGTCGTGGGCTTCTTTCATTTACAGTTCAGAGAACTCTGGCGCATAGTCTATGCGTCCGGAGCGTCCAGCACATTGACCTTCGACCAACTCTGCGACTCGAAATGCACCTTTAGGGACATCCCAAGCACATTCAAAGCCCATCTCGTCGCATGATTGAAAACCCTGGCGCGCGTAATAATCAGGATCGCCCAACACCACACACACTGGGTAACCAAAATCACGCAGTGAATCAAAACCTTCTTTGATTAACTCTGCAGCGATGCCTTGGCGACGGTAATCTTCATGAACAGCTAATGGCGCTAGCCCTTGCCATGACAAATCTTCACCATTTAAGGTCACAGGGCTAAATAAAGCATGGCCTATCACCTCTCCCTCATCTGTACACGCGACTAAGGAAAGCGTGAATTTGCTGTTTTCGCGCAAACGCATCACAAGCTCAGCTTCAGCTTCCGTCGGGAAGGCGTGTTTCAATAAGCGGTCAATGGTAAGAATGTCCGCTGGGGCTTCAGTTCGAATAAGCATTCGCTACTCCGGTTGGTTGTGCAGGCGCTTGAACTCCTTTCTGAACAAAATCAGCCAATTGATTCAAAGCGACTTGCATTGCTTTCGGTAACTGCTCTAAGTCGACACTGTCCATTAAGTTTTTCACTTCTAAGCCAAGCTCAGTATCACCTTCAATTGAAAGGCGACGTTGGAAGAACAGTGTGTCAGGGTCTTCTTTACGACCAGCAATCAGTACTAGGTCGTTTAGATTACCACTAAAACTCACATCTTCCTGAACTGGTTTTTCAGCTACCACCAATTTTTCGTCTTGATAGCTGATGTACCATGCTAAGTTCAAGTCTTTAATCGCAACTTTTAACCACTTGTCTTCAAGGAACTCAAAGTCACCATCTTCCAAGGCTTCTTTAAACACCATTTTTAGCCCTTCTAGCAACGCTTTTTGCTGAATTGGCTGTGGTAATAACTGGACTGGAGAACGCAAAATATTAGCTGCGTTCTTTACTAGTTGACTGCGAATCTTGTTTAACACGTTCATTATCCGTTACTTTGTCATTAGGTTGCTTATATTAAGCAATCGTGGCGATGAGATTACTGTTATGTATCAATAAAGTGCTTATTTTAGATTGGTGGTTTATTGCTCACTAACGCTTCTTTTTTTGAACTTACGTGTATTATTGATGCGAACAGGTGGATAAACACTTTTACAACCGTATTTTCAAAGTTATAGTTATCTGAGCGTATCCATGTGATTGTCGACTGCACAGCTAAAACCGCGAGCCCTTTAATGGCAAGTAACACTTTAGCTTGGTGGTAGACCGCCGCAGGCTTATCAGGGTGTCGCTTTTTATACACGGACGAATAATCTGGCTCATTGGAGATCGGTAATACCCTAATGCCTTCCCAGCAATTAAAACATTGGTTTGCCACGCTAACCTCAAATAGCCCTTTCTTCTTTGCCATTCTTGATAAAAAACACAATTATCGAATGGTAAGTGACCGTTACTGCGATATCGCAGGTTTAAGTCATGAGGAAATCGTCGGCTTAAACGATTGCCAAGTGCTGGGTGAACAGTTTTATAAGAAGCTTGCACCATACTATCAGCGCGCGTTCAAAGGGGCACATGTCGAAGCCGAAATCACGCTCGATGAAACCGACCTTGAAACCAGTCTTCACTTTAGTCTTTCGCCAGTTTTTGAAGGTAACGACATTCGCTTTGTTGTTTTTCACGCTGTCGATACTTCAGAAAAGCAGATACTCGTTCGCTCCTTAGAAGAGTCCGAAAGTAAGTTTGCGAAGTTAACACAACTGCTACCAGACGGCTTACTGCTTATCGAAGATGATATTGTCATCTCTGCGAACCCCGCATCAGCGCGCCTTCTCGGACTTAACTCTCCTCATGAATTGTTGGGCGAAGAGCTAAGTCGTTTATTCATCGATGAAAACAGTAAAAAGGTATTTAGTCATCGATTGAGTACATTAATTTCTGACAAACCTTTTGTCTGCTTAACCAGTGCAAGATGCGGCTTTGAACGGAAAGTTCAGCTACACGCGGATTCCACGGCGATATTAGGTAGCGAATCTCAAATTATCCTAATTCAAGATGCTGATGATGCGCCCAAAAACCTGTCTTCTGCATCGAATGAAGACATACACATTGACTCGCTCACCAAACTCTACAACCGCTTTGGCTTCACCAAACGTTTGGAACAGCTGATCAAAAAGCAAACACCGCTTCTGGTGTTCTATTTGGATATCGATAACTTCAAAAACATTAATGACTCACTTGGTCACCATATTGGCGATAAAGTGATTCAAGAGGTATCGGCCCGTCTTAAACGGTTACTACCAAACCAAGCGATTATTGGTCATTTGGGTGGCGATGAGTTTGGCGTCATTCTGCCGGAGCCAGAAAATACCCGCATGGCTGAAATTTTGTCCGATCGCATTATCTCGTTGATCAACCAACCTTTCGACTTGCACCACTTCAGCAAACGCCTTGCCTGTTCAATTGGTAGCGTTCGATACCCTGAAGACGGACAAGATGCACGAATCCTACTACAAAATGCCGATACTGCGATGTATGAAGCCAAAGATCGTGGTAGAAATCGTCTGATCAAATTTAACGATCAAATGAACAAAGAAGCGCGTATGCGTTTGTGGCTTGAAATCGAACTGCAAAAAGCATTGCAGCAGAACGGTTTGGAAGTGTGGTATCAACCTAAGGTTAACGCGCGAGACTTCAGTATCAACGGCGCAGAAGCGCTCGTTCGTTGGAAGCATCCAGTCGAAGGGTACATTAGTCCTGGCTCATTCATTCCTGTCGCCGAGCGCGCTGGGTTAATCGAACACCTTGGACGTGTCGTGATGCGTGATGTTTTCAATACGGTAAAACGTTGGAAGCAACAAGGCATACTGCCAGGCCGTGTCGCCATCAACCTCTCTCCCGAGCAATTTGGCAACCCACAGCTGATCGACTTTATGGAAAAGCTGCTTCGCACTACCGAGCTTGATCCAAGCTGCATTACCTTCGAGCTAACCGAAAGTGCCGTGATGAGTGATAGCGAACATACACTGCAGATGTTGAATGCGATTAAAAAGCTTGGCTTCGCTCTCTCTATCGATGACTTTGGTACCGGCTACTCTTCTCTTTCCTACTTAGCGCGTTTCCCTATTGACGAGCTAAAAATCGACCGCGCTTTTATTAATGATATCGACACACTACCGAAACAAGTCACTGTGATTGAAAACATCATTAATCTGGGTAAGTCGCTCGACTTAACTGTCGTTGCCGAGGGGGTGGAAACCCACCAGCAAGCTACTTTGCTCTCTAACCTTCAATGTAATGCGATTCAAGGATTCCATTTTTATCGCCCGCAGCCAAAACATGAAATTGAAGAGCTGTTTGTACAGAATCGTCGTCACAAGAACTAACCCCGACCCGATACCCTTACTCGCAAGGGGTAAATATCGACTTTATTGAGCTAAACCTAACTTAGGTCAATTTCGCTATTCATAATTCTTCATAAAATGCGGACACCTTTTTATTCTCAATGATTGTGAGCATATGGAACTCTTGTGTCCCGCGGGTAACCTGCCTGCGTTAAAAACTGCGATTGATTGCGGTGCCGATGCCGTCTACATTGGTTTCAAAGATGATACCAACGCCCGTCACTTTGCTGGCCTCAACTTTAACGGCAAAAAGTTAGAAAAAGCGGTGCAATACGTTCATGACCGCAATAAAAAAATTCATGTCGCGTTGAATACCTTCGCTCATCCCAATGGCTTCGAGCGCTGGACGAACGCAGTAGACAATGCAGCGGCACTGGGTGTAGACGCGCTGATTGTTGCAGACATTGCAGTGCTGGAGTACGCGGCTCGCAAATATCCCGATCTGGAACTACACCTTTCAGTGCAAGCATCAGCGACCAACGTCGCAGCCATTGATTTTTACAAACAAAACTTCAACGTAAAACGGGTAGTGCTACCCCGCGTTTTATCGATTCATCAGGTCAAACAGCTCTCACGCAACATCACTAGCGATGTCGAGTTAGAAGTCTTTGCTTTTGGTAGCCTTTGCATCATGTCTGAAGGTCGCTGCTACCTATCGTCATACATGACAGGCGAGTCTCCAAACACTGTGGGAGCATGCTCTCCAGCTAAGTACGTTCGCTGGCAAGAAACAGAAAATGGTCTGGAATCCCGCCTTAACGACATTTTGATCGATCGCTACAGCACCGGTGAAAATGCGGGCTACCCTACCTTGTGTAAAGGCCGTTTCGAAGCAGAAATCGAAGGCGAGAAAAAACGCTACCACGCACTGGAAGAACCAACCAGTTTGAACACCCTCTCTATGCTGCCAGAACTATTTGCTGCAAATGTGGCGTCTGTAAAAATTGAAGGTCGCCAACGTAGCCCAGCTTACGTAGAACAAGTCACTCGAACATGGCGAGCCGCGATTGACCGTTACCAAGCAAACCCAGAAGCTTATCAAGTCGAAGCGGCTTGGGATGCCGCATTGGCAAACGTGTCTGAAGGTACGCAGACCACACTTGGTGCTTATCACCGCAAATGGCAGTAGAGGTTAAGATGGATAATTCAATGAAATACGCGCTTGGCCCGCTGTTGTACTTCTGGCCAAAACAAGACATCGAAGCGTTTTATGAACAAGCGAAATCAAGCTCCGCGGACATCATCTATCTTGGGGAAACCGTATGCTCAAAACGTCGAGAAATGAAGCCTTCGCATTGGCTTGAAATAGCAAAAGAGCTGTCTGCATCTGGCAAGCAAGTGGTGCTATCAACAATGGCACTACTAGAAGCTCCGAGTGAAGTAAACATAATGAAGAAGTACATCGACAACGGTGACTTCGCGATTGAAGCAAATGACGTATCTGCTGTTCAATTGGCATCAGAGCATAAAGTGCCTTTCGTCGTTGGCCCTGCAATCAATACTTATAACGCACACACGCTCAACTTATTTTTGAAGCAAGGTATGATGCGTTGGTGCATGCCTGTCGAGCTCTCTCGCGAATGGTTAAACGATACTTTGGTTCAGTGTGACGAGCTTGGTATTCGTAACAAGTTTGAAGTTGAGGTATTTAGCCACGGTTATTTGCCTTTAGCATATTCCGCTCGCTGTTTCACAGCCCGAGCTGAAAACCTAGCGAAAGACGATTGCGAAACCTGCTGTATCAAATACCCTACGGGTATCCAGGTCAGCAGCCAAGAAGGACAAGAAGTCTTTAACCTTAACGGCATTCAAACGCAATCAGGGTATTGTTATAACCTGATCAATGACTTACCAAGTATGCAAGGCCTGGTTGATGTGGTCCGATTAAGCCCTCTCGGTGTGAGTACACTTTCTGAGTTAGAGCATTTTCGCTCAAACGAGCACGGCGACAACCCTGAAAAACTTGAAAGCCGCCAATGCAATGGCTATTGGCATCAGCTAGCTGGCTTAGAAGTAAAAAACATTTAGCTCCCCAAAAAAGAAAAGCGAGGCCCAACCTCGCTTTTCTCTATCAGCCATTGTTAACAGGCTTGCACTGTTGGCTCAGCCGAAGTTTCATTAAGCAGCTTTTTCACATCTCGCCACAACATACTGATCACGACCAAACTCAATGCAATGTTAGACAATGGGAAAGCTAACCAAATGCCTGTCACGCCGAAAAGTTTCGGCATAATGAATAAGAATGGCAACTGGACCAGCATGTTGCCTAGTGTTACAAACATAGCTTTGCTGCCTTTGTTTACTGATTGATAGTACGCGGCCGCCACAACTAAAAAACCATCTAAGAACAACGCAAACATGTGTAAACGAATCCCGATCACAGTGCTATCAATCAACTGTTGGTCAGCATTATTAAACACCGCAACCAGTTCGTACGGGAAAAGGTTCATCAAAACAACGAACGCCACCCCACCAAGCACAGATGTCCCCATCGCGACCTTTAATAACTTTCTGATGTTCTCCTGATTACGTGCACCGTGGTTGAAGCTCACTAAAGGCTGCATACCATTCGCAATTCCTTCGGCTATCAGATAGTAAACCGTCACGATGTACCCCAAAATGGCGTACGCTCCGATCAACATTGCACTTCCGTATTGAGCAAATAACGCGTTGTGCAGTGCCACCATCACAGAGCCGTAGGCGTACATAAAGAAACTTGATGTACCTATCATGATAATCTTTGGTGCAGCATCAACCTGAACTTTGAAGTCGCGGATACGAAGGCGTAATGTTGCTTTTGAAGTAAAGAAGTAACCAATACCGAGCACAGTGACCACTAATTGTGCAAGTGCAGTGGCAATAGCGGCTCCGGTTAACTCCCACTCCAACCAAGCAATAAATACGTAGTCTAATACGATGTTAATAACGGCACCGATGACCATCAAAATCGTTGCTAAGTTCGGGCTGTCGTCATTGCGTAACAGAAACGGAACTGCGATAGAACCCAACGTGAATACGCACGCGACAATCAGAATATGCAAATATTGCAGCGCAAGTTCAAACACTCGCCCTTCCGCACCTTGCCAGCGAATAAATTCATCCGAAAACAAGAACAATATTGTAGCAACGACCGGCATCAATGCCGCTAACAACGTCAATCCGGTCGTTAGGATTCGCTTAGCGCCTTCATGATCGTTCTCTCCTTGCTTGATCGAAGTCAGCGCGCCAGTCCCCACCCCAATCATCATTCCTATACCGAGGATCGAACCGATAATAGGCCACGCAACATTGATCCCAGCTAATCCGTCAGCGCCAACATAACGGCCAATAAAAATGCCATCAACTATTTGATACAAACCGTTTACGAGCATTGCTACGACGGTTGGAATCGTATATTTCCAAAACTGTCTATAAATTGAGTTTTGCATGACTGTCACCAGTAGTTAGCAAAGCTAACCATTTAATTAGCAAGACTAACTAAATGGTTAAATTAAATAAAAGAAAGATGAAACAACAAAAACTAAACCATACAGCTGAGGCCTTTGCTTTAGTTTAAAATGACTTATTACTCAATGCTTTATTCAGTAAAGCTTGTAACTGCTCAGCTTCTTGCTGATTTAATTGTTGCATCATTTGTTCAGAGATATCTTTGTACACTACCTGCTCCAAAGACATTTTTTCTGCGACTTCTTCTGTAAGCAACACACGCTTAGCGCGAGCATCCTCATTACATGCGATGCGTTTCACCAAACCCTTTTTTTCCAAACGCACAACCATTGTCGATGCGGAAGGCTTAGTCACTTGCAGCTCTTCTGCAAGATCGGTTATTCGCACACCCTCAGGGTAAACCTGAATCACACGTAAATAATCGAACTCATTAAAGCTTAGATGTGATAATGGATCTTCTTTGGCATAGACACGCCAAGCTTTGGCGCAAAAACGCTCTAAATCAATCAAGCTTTCTTCTAATGCCATAAAGCCACCACCACTTAGTTAGCAAGACTAACTATTTTAAATGAGTCACTCATCAAGTTCAATCATAAAAAAGCCGCTCTCATCGAGCGGCTCTAAATCATTCAATTTCCAGCTTATTGGCAGCCTTTAACTTGGCTAATCTATCTTGCTGTAATTGATCGTAGATTTGCGCCAGCTCCAAGAAAGAATAGCGATGCTCAACATAATCGTAAACGTTGAACGAAATCGCGAGCTTATAAAGTGAGATGGCACTTGCGATATCACTTTCAAGCTGATTACGCTTTCCAAGGTAGAAATACGTTTCCGTCAATCGTTCAGCTAGACGATAATTCTCTCTTGTTCCATCCATAATTGCTTTAAGAGCGTCTTCGTCCGAGACATCTCGCAGCATGATAGCAACAAGAACCCACCCCCACTCTTCACTGCGATCACGTAAATAACGCTGTTGAAGATTGGCTTTTGCTTGCTCTGGATTTTGCTCAGCTTCGATGATGTACAGCCATAATGAACGAAAAGGATCCATTGGCATTTCTTGATAATGCTTGGTCATATCTTCTAAAGCGAGATCGATTCGGCCACCATAATACAGTGCAATCGCACGGTTGCGCTCAGCATAGGTATTATCAGGAGCCAACTCTATGGTCGAGTCAAACGCTTCATATGCCGCATCAAACTCTCCTACTTGGGTAAAGTATACTCCCAAAAGATTGAAGATGTCCGGCTGAGCAGGATTCAACTGCAAAGACTGGTTAAAGTCCAAACGGGCAAGATCACGTAAACCAACGCTGTCGTAGTAGCTACCGCGCTCATAATGCATTTTAGCGCGCACTTCATCACTAAGGTCGGGACGTTGTAGCAACTGCGAGAGACGCGCGATTTGTACTTCTTGTTGAACACTAGGCTGAAGTGGCACCGCCATCGGTGGATATAACCACTTTTGTGCTGATTGTTGAGAAGTATTTGCACAACCGGTCAGCGCGATAGCAACACATAAAATTGCGGTTTGAAACCATTTCACTAATTGATACTCCTGTTTGGACCGCTCAAGATTTATTTCTCTTAATGCAATATAGGCGATAACCTCGTTTGAGGTTAATACATCGAAACAAACCAAAAAAGGGGAGCGAAAATGCTCCCCTTTTATAACATGCTTTCAGGCCCTTAATCTAATAAAAGGCTGAAAGTCTCATTTTGTCTTACTCGTCTTTAGCAGCTGGTGCTTCAGCAGCAGCTTCTTCAGCTGGCTTTTCTACCGCTTCTTTCATGCTTAGACGTACACGGCCTTGGCGGTCGATTTCAAGAACTTTAACTTGAACTTCTTGACCTTCAGCTAGGTAGTCAGACACTTTCTCTACGCGTTTTTCTGCGATTTGAGAAATGTGTACAAGACCATCTTTGCCTGGAAGAACCGTTACGAATGCACCGAAGTCTGCTAGACGTGCAACTTTACCTGTGTAGATACGGCCCACTTCAACTTCAGCAGTGATCTCTTCGATACGGCGGATAGCTTCTTTCGCAGCAGTGCCTTCAGTTGCCGCAATCTTGATAGTACCGTCGTCTTCGATTTCGATAGTTGTACCAGTCTCTTCAGTTAGAGCACGGATAACTGCACCACCTTTACCGATAACGTCTTTGATCTTCTCAGCGCTGATCTTCATCGTGTGAATACGCGGAGCAAATTCAGAGATGTCTTCACGAGCACCAGAGATTGCTTCATCCATTACAGATAGGATGTGCTTACGTGCGCCTTGAGCTTGGTTAAGCGCAATTTGCATGATTTCTTTAGTGATGCCTTCGATCTTGATGTCCATTTGAAGTGCAGTGATACCAGTGTTAGTACCTGCTACTTTAAAGTCCATGTCACCTAGGTGGTCTTCATCGCCAAGGATGTCAGAAAGTACAACGAAATCGTCACCTTCTTTAACAAGACCCATTGCAATACCAGCAACAGATGCTTTGATTGGTACACCTGCGTCCATAAGCGCAAGAGAAGTACCACATACTGAAGCCATTGAAGATGAACCGTTAGATTCAGTGATTTCCGATACAACACGTACTGTGTATGGGAACTCATCAACAGAAGGCATTACTGCAGCAATACCACGCTTCGCCAGTTTACCGTGGCCGATTTCACGACGCTTAGGAGAACCTACAAAACCAGTTTCACCTACACAGTATGGAGGGAAGTTGTAGTGCAGTAGGAAGTGATCTTTACGCTCACCAGTTAGCTCATCGATGATTTGAGCATCACGCTGAGTACCTAGCGTTGCCGTAACGATCGCCTGAGTTTCACCACGAGTGAATAGCGCGCTACCGTGAGTACGAGGAAGAACACCAGTACGTACATCTAGTGCACGAACCATGTCTTTTTCACGGCCATCGATACGAGGGTTACCTGCAATAATACGGCTACGTACTACTGTCTTCTCTAGATCATGGAAGATAGTGTGGATTTCTTTTGTGTCTGCTTCAGGATCTTCAGCAAGAAGAACTTCATTTACTTCCGCAGCGATCTCATGGATGCGGTCGTAACGAGCCATTTTCTCAGTAATTTGGTAAGCTTCAACAAGTTTAGCTTCTGCTAGATCAGCAATCTTATTTTTAAGCGCTGTGTTCTCTTCAGGAGCAACCCAATCCCAAGCAGGAGTTGCAACTTCTGCTTTGAATTCGTTGATAGCTTGAATAGCAACTTGTTGTTGGTCATGACCATAAACAACCGCCGCTAGCATTTCTTCTTCAGTTAGGTTGTCCGCTTCTGACTCAACCATCAGTACTGCTGACTCTGTACCTGCAACAACAAGGTCAAGCTTAGAAGTTTCTAGTTCAGTTTGGCTAGGGTTAAGTACAAGCTGACCATCGATATGACCAACACGCGCCGCACCGATAGGGCCGTTGAATGGAATGCCAGAGATAGCAAGAGCAGCAGAAGTACCGATCATTGTAACGATATCTGGCTGAACATCTGGGTTTACAGACATTACTGTCGCGATAACCTGAACTTCGTTTTTAAACGCGTCTGGGAATAGCGGACGGATTGGACGGTCGATTAGACGAGCTGTTAGCGTTTCGCCTTCAGAAGGACGACCTTCACGTTTGAAGAAGCCGCCTGGGATTTTACCCGCAGCGTAAGTACGCTCTTGGTAGTTAACCGTTAGTGGGAAGAAGTCTTGACCTGCAACGGCTTCTTTTTTACCTACAACAGATACGAATACAGACGTATCATCCATTGTGACCATAACTGCTGCTGTAGCTTGACGTGCAATAACGCCAGTTTCTAAAGTAACTGTGTGGTTACCGTACTGGAACGTTTTAACAACTGGTTTTTCGAACATTGTTATTCCTTGTTTCTAATCTTCCTTTAGTGCTTAAAGAAATCTTAGATGTGTTAATTGACACTCAAGGCATTACGAATCGCGACTAGTAAAAAGAAACTCGGAAATTCCTTTTGAATAGTCGCGACCTTTTGGTCGACGTGGTTGACTGTAATGCTATGAGCTTTTGAGAAAACCTCTTACAAGGTTTAGCCGCCAGTATTATAACGGCATAAGTCTAATTTGGCTAAATTTAGGCAACAAAAAAGGGGCATAAAGCCCCTTTTTAGACAAACTGCTATGCAGTCGCTGATTAGCGACGTAGGCCTAGACGTTTGATTAGGTCTTGGTAGCGAGCTAGGTTTTTACCTTTTAGGTAATCTAGAAGCTTACGACGACGAGAAACCATGCGTAGAAGACCACGACGGCTGTGGTGATCGCCTTTGTGCGCTTTGAAGTGACCTTGTAGGTGGTTGATAGAAGCTGTAAGTAGAGCTACTTGAACTTCTGGTGAACCAGTGTCGCCTTCGCCTTGTGCGTATTCTGCAACGATTGCTGCTTTAGTTTCTGCATTCAGAGACATAATTCTCTCCTAATAAGAGTAGGTTTAAAGTTGTAGCAGCCAATCTCTGATTCAGCCGCTACGCGAAGCGCGGATTATAGGGAAATTTCCTATCTCGTGCAATATAAAAATACCGACACTCAGGTCGGTATTTTCAATCATTTACTTGGATGCAACGTCATCTCGGAACACGACCAATCGCTTAGGAGCGATTTTGCCATCTTCGTTCATTTCGCCAACGCCAATAAACAAGCGTTCTTCACCCATAGTAAGGCGAAGTGAGCCCTCAGTCGGAGCACCAAATACTTGAACGGGCTGCCCATGTTGGACCATATTCGCCAGTTCAGGCACCAAGTTGACTTCTGGTAAGTCTTCTACCGCTGTATCCATTGGCAAAAGCAGTGGGTCCAGTAGTTCTCGAGGCGCTCGTTCCTCGCGGTGAGCTTGCTCTAGCAACTCATTTAGTTGCTCAAGTGTTACCATATTCTCGTAAGGGTATTTAGCAACACCAGTACGACGAAGCATAGTTACGTGCGCACCACAACCTAACATTTCGCCCAGATCATCAACGATAGTACGAATATAGGTACCTTTAGAGCAGTGCACTTCCATCTCTACTTCATCGCCTTCAAAACGGTGAAGAACAATCTCATATACCGTGATCTTACGAGATTCACGCGGAACTTCGATGCCTTTACGAGCGTATTCATACAAGGGTTTACCTTGATACTTCAACGCAGAGAACATGGAAGGCACTTGATCAGATTCACCACGGAACTGATCGATGCACGCTTCTAGCTTGTCTAACGTAACATCGACTGGACGCGTCTCTACAACTTCACCATCCGAGTCAGACGTATTGGTACGTTCACCCAGCTTTGCGATCACGCGGTAGCGTTTATCAGAATCAAGAAGAAACTGAGAAAATTTTGTCGCTTCACCCAAGCAAATTGGCAGCATGCCTGTCGCTAATGGGTCCAAGGCTCCAGTGTGGCCTGCTTTCTCGGCAAAGTAGATTCGCTTTACTTTTTGCAGTGCATCATTGGAAGAGATACCTGTTGGTTTGTCCAACAGTATAACGCCATTAATTGGACGACCTTTACGACGACGAGCCATTATTCTTCGTCCTCACGACCAGAATCTTTTTGCTTTTGTTTGTCTGAACTAACGACTTCAGACACTAGGTTAGACATACGCATACCTTCAACAAGCGTATTGTCATAGTGGAAGCGGATTTCTGGCGTTAAACGTAGACGAATACGCTTACCTAACATCATGCGAATGTGCACTTCGTGCTCACGTAGCGCTGCTAGACATGATTCTGGTGTTTGCTCACCCACACACAGGAAGGTCACAAATACTTTTGCGTAAGCTAGGTCACGAGAGACTTCTACGTCTGAGATCGTCACCATGCCAAGGCGAGAGTCACGAACTTCACGTTGAAGGATCATCGCTAGTTCTTTTTGCAGCTGCTGTGCAACGCGCTGCGTGCGGCTAAATTCTTTTGACATATCTTTACTCTTATATAGAAAGAATGGGGGGTTGGTCAAAGCCAGCCCCCCATGGTGTATTCAACAACCAATTACTACTTATCTTTCAAAGACAATATTAGTAATTTTAGTCAATTAGTCTAGAGTACGTTTAATTTCAACGATTTCGAAGACTTCGATTTGGTCACCAACGCGAACATCATTGTAGTTCTTAACGCCGATACCACATTCGTAGCCATTCTTAACTTCTTGAACGTCATCTTTGAAACGACGTAGTGACTCTAGTTCACCTTCGTAAATAACAACGTTATCACGTAGTACACGGATTGGGTTGTTACGCTTGATCACACCTTCTGTAACCATACAACCAGCGATAGCGCCCAGTTTCGGTGACTTAAACACGTCACGAACTTCAGCAAGACCAATGATCTCTTGCTTGAATTCTGGAGCAAGCATACCGCCCATTGCTTGTTTCACTTCATCAATCAATTGGTAAATGATTGAGTAGTAACGTAAGTCAACAGCTGCGGCTTCAACAGCACGGCGAGCAGAAGCATCTGCACGAACGTTAAAGCCAAGGATGATTGCGTTTGAAGCTTCCGCTAGTACTACGTCAGTTTCCGTAATACCACCTACACCAGAACCAACGATGTTCACTTTAACTTCGTCAGTAGATAGCTTAACTAGTGAGTCTGCGATTGCTTCTACAGAACCTTGAACGTCTGCTTTAAGTACAACGTTAAGTTCAGCAACTTCACCAGCAGTCATGTTAGAGAACATGTTCTCTAGTTTAGATTTCTGCTGACGAGCAAGTTTCACTTCACGGAACTTACCAGCACGGTAGTTAGCTACTTCACGCGCTTTACGCTCGTCACGAACTACTGTTGCTTCATCACCTGAAGATGGTACACCTGAAAGACCTAGGATCTCTACAGGGATAGATGGGCCAGCCGAAGTAATTTCTTTACCTAGCTCATCACGCATTGCACGAACACGGCCGTATTCTTGACCACAAAGAACGATGTCGCCTTTGTTTAGTGTACCTGATTGAACAAGTACTGTTGCAACTGGACCACGACCTTTATCTAGGCGAGATTCAACAACAACACCAGATGCCATGCCTTCAGCTACAGCTGTAAGTTCAAGAACTTCAGACTGAAGAAGGATTGCTTCTAGAAGACCATCGATGTTTGTACCCTGTTTAGCAGAGATGTGAACGAACATGTTCTCACCGCCCCACTCTTCAGGAATAACGTCGTATTGAGCAAGCTCGTTCTTAACGTTATCTGGGTTCGCGTCTTCTTTATCGATCTTGTTCACAGCAACAATTAGAGGAACGCCTGCCGCTTTCGCGTGCTGAATCGCTTCTACTGTTTGTGGCATTACGCCATCGTCTGCTGCAACTACAAGAACAACGATATCTGTTGCTTGAGCACCACGAGCACGCATTGCAGTAAACGCTGCGTGTCCAGGAGTATCAAGGAACGTGATCATGCCGTTGTCTGTTTCAACGTGGTACGCACCAATGTGCTGAGTAATACCACCCGCTTCGCCAGAAGCAACGTGTGTGCGACGGATGTAGTCAAGTGTTGACGTTTTACCGTGGTCAACGTGACCCATGATAGTAACAACTGGAGCACGTGGAACTGCTTCCGCGTTAGTGTCACGGTCAGATAGTACCGCTTCTTCCAGTTCGTTCTCTTTACGAAGAACTACTTTATGGCCCATTTCTTCAGCAACAAGTTGTGCTGTTTCTTGGTCGATCACTTGGTTGATAGTCGCCATAGCGCCCATCTTCATCATTACTTTGATAACTTCTGTCGCTTTAACCGACATCTTGTTAGCAAGTTCTGATAGAACGATCGTTTCGCCAATTACAACGTCTTGCTTAGCAACCGTTGCTGACTTATCAAACCCGTGCTGCATTGAAGTCGGCTTAGCAAGTTTGCCCTTACGACCTCTACCGCCACGTTGGTTGTTACGGCCACCGCGAGCTTGGTCGTCTTTACCCGAAGCTGCTTTTTTCTTCTTACGACGACCGCCTTCTACTTTGCGATCTGCTTCATCTTCGGCTTCACGTGCGTATTGTGAAGTCGTTACATGGTAATCTGTATCTTCCATATCACCCTTTTTCTCTTCTGCAGCAGACCAACGCTCTTTATTCTTTTCAGCCAATTCGCGAGCTTCTTCAAGCTTGCGCTGACTTTCCTCTTCAGCCTTACGCTTAGCTTCTTCTTCCTGACGACGTTTAAGCTCGTCGGCCTCTTTTCGCGCTGCTTCTTGCTTAATTTTCTCTTCAGCATCACGCTTTGCTTTTTCTTCAGCATTACGTTGTGCATTCGTATCTACGTCTCGCTTCGCTTTTTCTTCAGCTTCACGTTTCGCTTTTTCTTCCGCTTCACGTTTTGCAGCTTCTTCAGCTTCACGTTTTGCAGCTTCTTCAGCTTCACGTTTTGCAGCTTCTTCTGCTGCACGTTTTGCTGCTTCTTCTGCTTCACGTTGTGCTGCTTCTTCAGCTTCACGTTTCGCTTCATCTTCAATTGTGCTGCGCTTCACGTATGTACGTTTTTTGCGCACCTCAACCTGAACATTCTTACTCTTACCACCACCCGCGTTCACACTAAGTGTACTACGAGTTTTACGCTGAAGCGTAAGGCGAGTCGGCTCTGAATCACCTGATTTATCACCGTGTTCTTTCTTTAAATGAGAGAGAAGCTTCTGCTTCTCTTCATCAGTAACATTGTCAGAGCTCGCCTTTTTAATGCCAGCGTCAGCAAGTTGTTCAATCAAGCGGTCGACTGGCGTACCAATCTCATCACTCAGTGCTTTAACTGTTAATTGTGTCATGCCGCTTCCTCCTTGCCGAAAATTATGCTTCTTCGCCGAACCAACAGATGTTACGTGCGGCCATAATTAGCTCACCTGCACGTTCTTCGGTCAGGCCTTCGATACCTTCTAAATCGTCAATACCTTGGTCAGCAAGATCTTCCAGTGTCGCTACACCTTTCGCTGCCAATTTAAATGCCATCTCACGCTCAAGACCTTCAAGTGCAAGTAGGTCCTCAGCTGGTTCTAGACCTTCAAAAGACTCTTCTTGTGCTAGTGCGATCGTCGTTAGTGCATCTTTTGCACGTCCACGAAGCTCTTCGATTAGTTCTTCATTCAAACCATCGATTTCTAGTAGCTCGTTAACTGGCACGTATGCGATTTCTTCTAGCGTTGAGAAACCTTCTTCAACAAGAAGTTGAGCGAAGTCTTCTTCAATATCTAGGTACTTCATGAAGTTTTCAATAGATGCTTGTGATTCTTCAGCGTGTTTCTTCTGAAGATCAGCAACTGTCATAACATTCAGTTCCCAACCGGTTAGTTGAGATGCTAGACGCACGTTTTGACCGTTACGACCAATAGCTTGCGCTAGGTTGTCAGCTTCAACTGCGATGTCCATTGAATGTGCATCCTCATCAACGATGATAGAAGCAACATCAGCTGGCGCCATTGCGTTGATAACGAATTGAGCTGGGTTATCATCCCAAAGAACGATATCGATACGCTCACCACCAAGTTCGCCAGAAACAGCTTGTACACGTGCACCACGCATACCAACACACGCACCTACAGGGTCGATACGTTTGTCATTTGTTTTGACAGCGATCTTAGCGCGAGAACCAGGATCACGTGCTGCGCCTTTAAGCTCGATAATATCTTCTGCGATTTCAGGCACTTCAACACGGAACAGTTCTGCCAACATTTCTGGCTTAGAACGAGTGATGAACAATTGGAAACCACGTGCTTCAGGCGCGACTTTGTAAAGAAGGCCACGTACGCGGTCGCCTGGACGGAAGTTTTCACGAGGAAGTTGGTCATCACGCAGGATTACCGCTTCAGCGTTATTACCAAGATCAAGCACGATTGTGTCACGGTTTACTTTTTTCACGACACCAGTGATTAGATCACCTTCATTGTCGATGAACTGTTCAACGATTTGTGCGCGCTCAGCTTCACGAACTTTTTGAACGATAACTTGCTTAGCAGTTTGAGTCGTAATACGGTCAAACGTTACTGATTCGATTTCGTCTTCTACGTAGTCGCCAAGCTCGATTGAGTCATCTTCGTATTGCGCTGCTTCTAGTGAGATCTCTTTTGTAGGGTTCTCAACGTCATCAACAACTAACCAACGGCGGTAAGTTACAAATTCACCGGTTTTACGGTCAATGGCAACACGTACGTCGATTTCGATTTCGTATTTTTTCTTTGTAGAAGTTGCTAGAGCAATCTCAAGAGCCTCAAAGATACGCTCACGAGGTACCGCTTTTTCGTTCGATACCGCTTCTGCTACCGCTAAAATTTCTTTACTCATTGTATTTAGCCTCTAAGCTTAAACTTTTTTAGGGAACTAAAATTTAGGGATCAGGTTAGCTTTGGAAATGTTACTTAGAGCAAACTCTTCTTGCTGACCGTCTACAGTAATTGTCACTGTTTCGCCATCAACACCGTGGATAATACCTTTCCACTTACGACGGTTTGCTACAGCCATTTTCAATACGATGCTGACCTCGTGACCAATAAATTGCTCGTAATGTGCTGCTTTAAAAAGTGGTCTTTCTAAACCTGGAGAAGACACTTCTAGGCTGTAAGCAACAGAAATTGGATCTTCAACGTCTAAAACTGCACTAACTTGGTGGCTAACTTCTGCACAGTCGTCTACGTTAATACCATTTTCATGGTCAATGTAGATACGTAACGTTGAGTGCGCGCCTGCACGAATGAATTCTAATCCAACTAACTCATAACCTGATGCCGCTACTGGCGCGTCAAGCATTTCAGTAAGTTGTCTTTCTAAACCAGTCATTTAACCACTCCAGAAACAAAAAAAGGGCTCAGAGCCCAATCAAAAAACCAAGCAGTATCTGAGCTATTTCAAAAAGCTCAGATAACAAAAAACCCCGATAGTCGGGGTTTTATGCTGCTGGACCCTGATACGTTAAGAATAGCCAACAATTGCTTTTCTTAACTCGTAGTGTGGTTAGCACTACGCAAACTTGCCAATCTACGATTTCCTTTTAAAGAAAGAGATTGGTTGCGGGGGCCGGATTTGAACCGACGACCTTCGGGTTATGAGCCCGACGAGCTACCAAGCTGCTCCACCCCGCGTCCGACTTGCTGAGCATTATACTCGCAAACAAGTGATTTACAAGTTTGTAAATACATGGTGCCGAGAGAGGGACTCGAACCCTCACACCTAAGGCACTAGCACCTCATGCTAGCGTGTCTACCAATTTCACCATCTCGGCATCAAAACCTTACAGCTTATTGAGGAATTTCATCACCCGCAGGGGCAGGAACTTCACTCGCTGCATCCTTAACTTGTTCAACAACTGGTTGACCTAACGTTGGGTCTACCCATTGTGATTCAGTCTGGTGCGTAGACATACGACCAAGTAACAAGCTAACGATAAAGAATACGGTTGCTAAAATAGCAGTTGTTCGGGTTAAGAAATTACCTGAGCCGCCAGCACCAAACACTGTGTTTGAAGCACCAGCACCGAACGAGGCTCCCATATCTGCGCCTTTACCTTGTTGAATCAACACAAGGCCAATCACACCAAGCGCTGCCAACAGGTAAATCACAAGTAGAACTGAAAACATTTTTTCCACCTATGTTCCAAATTGTTGAGCCAGCGCCGTTCAAAAGAATAAATCATAATGAACAAGGCTAGCGACCTCCTAACGGGAGGCGGAGCAATACTAGCGAAAGCCAGTAACGCTGACAAGGGAAAATTAGTAAAAAATCAATGCCAATGCGTTAAGCGCTCAAAAAAAGGGCAAAAGATGCCCTTTTCATTCAAGACATGCTTTAACGCAATGATTAACAACTTGCTTTAACAGCCTCAGCGATTTTCAATGCTGAGTGTTGAACTAGTTCACCATCTTCGCCTTCCACCATAACGCGGATCAAAGGCTCAGTGCCAGACTTGCGCAGCAGTACACGCCCTTTATCACCAAGTGTCGCCTCGACTTCAGAGACAGCGTTTAATACAGCTGTAGCTTCAAGAGGGTTACTTTCTCCTGAAAAACGGACATTTTCTAAAACCTGAGGATATAATGTCATTCCTTGCGATAGTTCATACAAAGACATATCGCTGCCAATTACAGAAGCAAGTACTTGAAGTGCAGCGACAATCGCATCGCCGGTTGTGACTTTATCTAATAAGATCACATGACCTGAGTTTTCAGCACCAATTTTCCAACCTTTTTCTAGCAGTTGCTCCATGACATAACGGTCACCAACAGCAGCACGTACAAACGGAATGCCTAGCTGCTTTAAACCATTTTCCATACCCAAGTTAGTCATTAGTGTACCAACAACACCACCCTTTAGCTCACCACGACGAAGTGCATCACGAGCGATGATATAAGCAATTTGGTCACCATCAACTTTGTTACCCAAGTGATCGACCATAATGATACGGTCACCATCACCATCAAACGCGAGACCAAGGTGCGCTTGCTCTTCAACAACACGCTGTTGAAGTGCTCGTACGTCTGTTGCGCCCACTTTTTCATTAATGTTGATGCCGTTAGGCTCTACGCCCATAGCGATAACTTCTGCCCCAAGTTCTTTGAAGACATTTGGAGCGATGTGGTACGTTGCACCGTGCGCACAGTCTACTACGATCTTAAAGTTCGCAAGGCTCAACTCAGATGGGAAAGTACTCTTACAGAATTCGATGTAACGACCAGCTGCATCATTTAGACGGGTTGCTTTACCAAGCTCAGCAGACTCCACACATTCAATTTCTTTATCTAACTCAGCTTCGATCGCCAATTCGATATCGTCAGGTAGCTTAGTACCCTCAGAAGAAAAGAATTTAATTCCGTTGTCGTAATATGGGTTATGTGATGCAGAAATCACAATACCAGCCTCGGCACGGAAAGTCTGAGTTAAATATGCCACAGCTGGAGTTGGCATGGGACCAGTAAATGTTGCTTTAAGTCCCGCAGCTGCAAGGCCTGCCTCTAGTGCAGATTCAAGCATATAACCTGAAATACGTGTATCTTTACCTATGATAACTTTCTTTGTGCCTTGTTTCGCTAGTACACGACCAGCAGCCCAGCCAAGCTTAAGTACGAAGTCTGGAGTGATTGGGTATTGTCCTACTTTACCGCGCACACCGTCAGTACCAAAGTAACGTCTTTCATTCGACATAAACTTTCCTTTATTATTTTTAAATATTGTTTTTCGTCATCTCAACAACTTTCATTGCTTCGATTGTCTCTTCAAAGTCATGCACGCGAATGATCTGCGCGCCTTTCATCGCGGCAATCGTAGCACAAACAACACTTGCGTTCGTACACTCTGCCGCTGGCTTGTCTAACAGTTTGAAGACCATGGATTTACGAGACATGCCAGCCAAAATAGGCAGGCCGAATTCATGAAACTTTTCAAGATGAGCAAGCATATGATAATTGTGTTCGATTGTTTTGCCAAAGCCAAACCCAGGATCGAGAATCAGTTGAGATTTATCAATCCCTGCTGCTTCACACGCCGCGATACGTTCTTCTAGAAAAGCCGACACGTCCCCCATTAAATCATCATAATGAGGGTCAACTTGCATGGTCCTAGGCTGACCTTTCATATGCATCAGACAAATTGGAAGGTTTGCTTCTGCTGCGACTTCCAGAGCACCTGGCTCTTGCAGCGAGCGGATGTCATTGATCAAATCAGCCCCAGCATCAATTGCTTGACGCATCACTTCTGCTTTACTGGTGTCAACGGAAATCCACACATCATACTTTTCACGAATGGCTTTGATTACTGGGACAACACGCCTAAGCTCTTCTTCCAAAGACACATCCGGTGCACCAGGTCTTGTCGATTCACCACCAACATCAACAATACTTACACCAGCCTTTATCATTTTATCAACTTGAGCAAGAGCAAGTTCAATTGAGTTGTATTTACCGCCATCCGAAAAGGAATCCGGTGTCACATTTAGAATGGCCATGACATGTGGACGCGAAAGGTCCAAAGATTTGTTATTTGCTGTAATCATCATCATAAACACAAAAACCCCGAGATAACTCGGGGTTTAATATTATCGATACTCTTTATTCAGAGTCTTTCTTTTCAGGCGCTTCGTTAGAAGTTGTTTCAGAAGAGCTAGGCTGTTCTGCATCTTTCGCAGTCTCCGTTGCTTCTTCTTTAACTTCTTGCTTTGCTTGAGGCTTGTCGCTGTCTTCTGGTTTGCTTGCTGAGTTATCACTCCAGCCCGCAGGCTCACGAATTTCAGCTTTGCGCTCCATTAAGTCATCAATCTGGCGAGCATCAATGGTTTCATACTTCATCAGCGCATCTTTCATCGCATGCATGATATCCATGTTCTCTTGAAGAATCTTCTTCGCACGATCGTAGTTGCGGTCAATGATCTGACGAACTTCGTCATCAATCAACTTCGCTGTATCGTCAGACACATGTTTAGTCTGAGTTACACTACGTCCTAAGAACACTTCGCCTTCATCTTCTGCATACAGCAGAGGACCAAGCTTTTCAGAGAAACCCCATTGAGTAACCATCTTACGAGCAATATCTGTTGCGCGCTCGATATCATTAGAAGCACCGGTTGATACTTTGTCAGCACCGTAGATAAGTTCTTCTGCTAAACGACCACCGTACAAGCTAGAAATCATTGATTCTAGGTGTTGGCGAGACATGCTCACGCGGTCCTGCTCTGGAAGGTACATTGTTACACCCAACGCACGACCACGTGGAATGATAGACACTTTGTACACTGGATCGTGTTCAGGAACCAAGCGACCAACAATCGCGTGACCCGCTTCGTGGTATGCGGTTGACTCTTTCACTTCCTCAGACATCACCATTGAACGGCGCTCAGCACCCATCATGATTTTGTCTTTCGCCAGTTCAAACTCAACCATAGAAACGTTGCGCTTGTTACCGCGCGCAGCAAACAGGGCTGCTTCGTTAACTAAGTTTGCTAGGTCAGCACCAGAGAAGCCTGGAGTACCACGTGCGATGAGAGAAGGCTCTACATCACCCGCTAGAGGGACCTTACGCATGTGAACTTTTAGGATCTGTTCACGGCCACGTACATCTGGAAGACCAACTACCACTTGACGGTCAAAACGACCAGGACGCAGTAGCGCAGGGTCTAGCACGTCCGGACGGTTAGTCGCAGCGATAACGATAATACCTTCGTTACCTTCGAAACCATCCATCTCAACGAGCATTTGGTTTAGTGTTTGTTCACGTTCATCATGACCACCACCAACACCTGCGCCACGTTGACGGCCTACCGCATCGATCTCGTCGATAAAGATGATACAAGGTGCAGCTTTCTTTGCTTGTTCAAACATGTCACGCACACGAGATGCACCAACACCAACGAACATTTCTACGAAATCAGAACCAGAGATAGTAAAGAATGGTACTTTCGCCTCACCGGCAATGGCTTTCGCTAGAAGCGTTTTACCCGTACCAGGAGGACCAACCATTAGAACACCCGTTGGAATCTTACCGCCCAGTTTTTGGAAGCGGCTTGGATCGCGTAGGTAGTCCACCAGTTCTTTCACGTCTTCTTTTGCTTCGTCACAACCAGCAACGTCAGCAAAAGTTGTCTTGATTTGTTCTTCGCTCATCATTCGAGCTTTGCTCTTACCAAAAGACATGGCGCCTTTACCACCGCCGCCTTGCATTTGACGCATGAAGAAAATCCATACACCAATTAGTAAGATCATTGGGAACCAAGAGATGAAGATAGTACCAAGCAAGCTTTGCTCTTCTGGAGGCGTGCCTTGTACTTTCACGTTTTGGTTAATTAGGTCATCTAGAAGCTTTTGGTCATACACTGGCATGTAAGTGACCATTTTGGCACCGCCGCCACGACGAACAAAGCTAATTTCACCGTCTTTAAAAGTTGCTTCTTGAATCTGGCCTTGGCCAACTTCCTGTACAAACGTGGTGTAATCCACGGTTCTGCCATTGCTTTCTCCAGGGCCAAAGCTCTGGAATACCGACATCAATACGACGGCGATAACAAGCCACAGAATTAAATTTTTTGCCATGTCACTCAAGGTGTAAGCCTCTCGATAACTAATTGTAATTAAAGGTAGGGTACTACAGTTCATTAACTGTAGCTATAGTGTTAACACGCTCTCAAGAGAGCAAAATGGTTAACCTTTGTAACCAGTGGCTACGACGAAGACCTCTCGAGAGCGAGCTCGCGATGAGTCTGGTTTTCTAATTTTTACGGTTTTAAACATGTCTCGGACTTCTTTCACATACTGATCGAAGCCTTCCCCTTGGAAAACCTTTACGACAAAGCTACCATTAGGCGCTAGAACTTGTCGACACATATCTAAAGCTAATTCAACTAAATACATAGCGCGAGGTTGATCAACAGAATTGTTTCCCGCGATGTTAGGCGCCATATCAGACATTACTACGTCTACCATGGAAGGTTGGATCCTTTCTAGCAAAGCTTCCAATACTGCATCATCACGAAAGTCGCCTTGTAAAAAGCTAACGCCAGCAATCGGGTCCATAGGAAGCAAGTCACACGCGATGATCTGACCACTGTCCCCTACTATCTTAGCAGCATATTGAGACCATCCGCCCGGCGCAGCCCCCAAGTCGACGACTGTCATTCCAGGCTTTAACAATTTATCTTTCGTTTGAATCTCATCGATCTTGA
Organism: Vibrio sp. Vb0888; assembly: GCF_033338835.1. Classification (NCBI taxonomy): domain Bacteria; kingdom Pseudomonadati; phylum Pseudomonadota; class Gammaproteobacteria; order Vibrionales; family Vibrionaceae; genus Vibrio; species Vibrio sp. Vb0888. The sequence continues at coordinate 182,163 of NZ_JAWOTL010000006.1, read as the reverse complement.
AATAAGCACGTGAGCGGTAGCCTTTTTTTCGGGCTTCATTCGCGTATTTATCATCAAAGTGTTCTTTCAACCAACGACCAGAACTAGCCGAATGTTTTTGTTTACTCATTTTAATCCCAACAAGGCACAAATTGGAGCTATTGTTTTAATAGGCGCTACCTATTACTCAATAAATTATAGTCTTCAGCAATAGATGGCGTTAAAATAGCTTTTTTCAACCCTTATTTTAAAGAAAATTGGCCGCGTAATGAACCTAAGCACCAAACAAAAGCAGCACCTAAAAGGCCTAGCTCACAGTTTAAAACCTGTTGTGCTAATGGGCGCAAATGGACTTACAGAAGCCGTGCTAGCAGAAATTGAAATCGCTCTTAACCATCACGAACTTATCAAAGTAAAAGTTGCTTCGGAAGATCGTGAAACAAAACAGCTAATCATCGACGCTATCGTACGTGAGACGGGCGCTGAAAAAGTTCAGACTATTGGTAAAGTGCTAGTGCTATACCGCCAGTCTGAAGAGCGTAAAATCGAAAT
>NZ_JAWOTL010000006.1:82622-181532 GCF_033338835.1 Vibrio sp. Vb0888 | reverse complement strand
ACGGGCGCTGAAAAAGTTCAGACTATTGGTAAAGTGCTAGTGCTATACCGCCAGTCTGAAGAGCGTAAAATCGAAATCCCTCGTAAGTAACTCTACTTACGTTGCTGAAGAAAAAAGGTCGCCTGAGGCGACCTTTTTGCGTTTTATCAGGGCAGTAATGCTACTCCAAACGACCTAGATATATTCTACTCGGTCAATTTCGAAGTCTTTCGCGCCACCCGGAGTTTGAATAGCAACTTCATCGCCTTCCATCTTGCCAATCAGGCCACGAGCAATAGGTGAGCTCACTGAAATGCGACCTGCTTTGATATCGGCTTCGTCATCACCAACGATTTGGTACGTTTTTTCTTCTTCGGTGTCGATATCAATCAAGGTTACGGTTGAACCAAAAATAACTTTACCCGTGTTCTCCATCTTCGTTACATCAATAACTTGAGCAACTGACAGTTTGTATTCAATGTCACGGATTTGTGCTTCACAAATGCCCTGCTCTTCACGAGCGGCGTGATATTCAGCATTCTCTTTTAAATCACCTAGCTCACGAGCTTCAGCAATTGCCTCTGAGATCTGAGGACGTAGTTTAAGTAGACGATCGAGTTCTGCACGTAGCTTTTGCTCGCCACGTAGTGTCATTGGAACTTTTTCCATTTTATAACCTCAAGCCCAAATGGGTCTTTGGACAAAAAAAGCCCACCCTGTCATAGGACTGGGTAGTGCGCTTAAAGATGTATTTCGTTTAGTGTAAACAAACTCCCGGACGAAATCATCTTAATTCGAAAGACAGCAAGACTATGCCTTTTCGGCATAATGATATAACTCACTTTTAGAGCGGTTCTAGGGCGAATCACCTTCTCAATTTATTGAAAAACAACACTGTTCATTACACCAAAAACCTCAAAAAAGATAAAAACTAATCAATGTCAGGCCAATGTCATTGCCAATAATTTCAATCAAAAACAGTAATTTAAATAAAAACAACGCACAATTGAACAGTGTTCATCAGTGGGATTTATATCATTTTACTAACTCATACGGAAACTTTAGCAGTAAAACATGTCCAGCGAGTTGTTAGATCAATGGCTTACAAGTGCGAACTATATCGCTCAATTAGCCAATTTTGGACCAACAACTTGTGAGAGATCACCTCTCCCCCATACAACAATGATTATGGACAGCTAACTAGGACAAATAAGATGAAAAAGACTCTAATTGCTCTTTCTGTATCTGCAGCAGCTATGGCAACTGGCGTAAACGCAGCTGAACTTTACAACCAAGACGGTACTTCTCTAGAAATGGGCGGCCGTGCTGAAGCACGTCTATCTATGAAAGATGGCGACGCTCAAGACAAATCTCGCATCCGTCTAAACTTCCTTGGTAAACAAGAAATCAATGACAACCTATACGGTGTTGGTTTCTGGGAAGGTGAATTTGAGACTGCTCAAAACGGTACTGTAGACGGCGACGACAAGAGCGATCTAGAAACTCGTCTTGCTTACGCTGGTCTTGGCGGTGCTTACGGTGAGTTCGCATACGGTAAAACTGAAGGTGCACTAGGCGTTATCACTGACTTCACAGATATCATGGCTTACCACGGTAACTCTGCAGCAGACAAACTAGCTGTATCAGACCGTACAGACAACATGATGGCTTACAAAGGCCAGTTTGAAAACCTAAGCGTAAAAGCAAGCTACCGCTTCGCTGATCGCATGGAAAACAAAAACACTGGTGAGTACTACGACAACAAACAAGACGGTTACTCTCTATCTGCAATCTACGCTCTAGCTGACACCGGTCTTGAGCTAGGTGCTGGTTACGCAGATCAAGACAAAGCTAACGAGTACATGCTAGCTGCATCTTACACAATGTCTGATCTTTACTTCGCTGGTGTATTCACTGACGGCGAGAAAATGGAAGATTCAAACAACAGTAACACAGTTGATTACACTGGTTACGAGCTAGCGGGTGCTTACACTCTAGGCCAAACAGTATTTACAACATCATACAACAATGCAGAAACTAACAACGAAACTTCTGCAAACAACTTCGCTGTTGATGCTTCTTACTACTTCAAGCCTAACTTCCGTGGTTACATTTCTTACAACTTCAACCTGATTGATGCAGGTGACAAGTTTGGTTCAACTGACACGAGCAAAACAGTTGCAACTAAGATCGATGCTGAAGACGAGCTAGCTCTAGGTCTACGTTACGACTTCTAATTCCGGTCTTTGACTAGAATATCGAATGCCCGCTTTAAGCGGGCATTTTTTATACTTCATTTTAAGCAGCGCGCCTTTCTCTCGTGTCTCACTCATGAAGACATTTGAAGCATTTCTTTAGTTACCTAGCATATTGAAAGGACTTGCGTATACTCAATCACATAACTCACCTTAGAAAGTATCATTATGCGTTTACGTTGGCCCTTGCTCATATTCTCTTCATTACTTTCTGCTTTTTCACAAGCGTACCCTCATCAAGAGGTGTTGCCTGAAGGCGCCCGCATCAGTTTAGTTGCGGAAAAACTCAGTGAAAATGCTGAGCTTGACGGTGTTCATCCTACCGAACAACTGTTCCCACCAGCGAGTACATTAAAAATCGTCACCGCATTAGCCGCAAAGCTAGAACTGGGTGATAATTTCCGGTTTCGAACCAAGCTGGAAACGTCGAACTCAGATACAGTGATTTACTTTGTCGGCGACCCAACACTCCAAACCAACGACTTAAAATCACTTCTCACTCTAGCTAAGAAAAATGGCTTAAAACGGATTAACGGTGACCTATGGCTCGATAACAGCGCATTCACTGGTTATAACCGTGCGGTGGGCTGGCCGTGGGATATCTTGGGAGTTTGCTACAGCGCTCCGGCATCGACCATCACACTCAATAACAACTGTGTACAAGCCTCTATCTATACACAAAAAGATGGTGGAACGCGGGTCTACGTACCAGAGCATCAACCTATTCGTGTCACAAGTACCGTAGAAACAGTTTCTAAAACCATTAAGAAAAGTCGTCATTGTGACTTAGGTTTAGTTGCAAATCCCGATAACAACTACAAGCTAACAGGGTGCTTGGTTGAAAGAGACAAACCATTGCCACTGAAATTTGCGGTTCAAGACCCTGAGCGTTACACCAGTCAAAGGTTGGCGGCTTTGCTCAAGGAGCTCAACATTGGGGTATCGGGAAAGATTAGGGTCGGTACGGCGCCAGAAAAGCAGCGAAAGCTCATCGCAATGCATCAATCAAAAGCCTTACCAGACATTCTCGAAGATATGCTCAAAAACTCTGACAACTTAATTGCCGACACATTAACCAAAACACTTGGCGCTAAATTTTTCGTTCAGCCAGGCAGTTTTACTAACGGGACAGAAGCGATCAAGCAGATCATTTTCGCCAACACTGGTATTGATATTCGTAATGCGCGCCTAGAAGACGGCTCAGGACTTTCGCGAAATAACCGGATCTCCGCGACCAAGATGGCTGAAATGCTGCGCTATATTTGGAAGCATGAAAACGAACTCGAATTGATTGCCATCATGCCGAAATCAGGTGAATCCGGCACATTAAAGTACCGACAAAGTATGCGAAAACTTCCAATTAAAGGACAGCTGATCGCGAAAAGTGGCTCTATCTACGGGACTTACAATATGGCTGGATATGGCTTGGATAAAAATGGTCAACCTAACACCATTTTTGTTCAGTTTGTTTCAGACTACTTCCCAGAAAAACGGGACGACAACACACCTGTCATCGCCCCGATTACACATTTTGAGCAGCTTTTTTACAATGACATTGTGAACTTTAGTCAGGCAATACCTAAGAAATAGTTCACCACGTTAAAGTAAATCCACATTCCTGAAATATCGACGATAGACGCAAGAACTGGACTCACCAATACGGCTGGGTCCAACTTGCAAGCTCGTGCAATAATTGGCAACAGCCCGCCCAATGTTGTAGAAATGGTGACTTGAATGAACAGCGCAACTGCTATTGCCAGTGCGATATCGGTCAGTTCAAAGCCTCCTGTTGATTGTCCTGCACTAAATAACATAATGCGTCCAATCATCACGATAGCGATCGCTAGCGCAATAAATAGAGCGACTCGGCTCTCTTTCCACAAAACTTCTAACCATTGGCGTTTTTTTAACTCTCCAGTAGCAAGAGCACGAATCACCAAAGTTGCTGCTTGTGTTCCTGTGTTACCACCAGCAGCTGCAATCACTGGCATGTACACTGCAAGTAAAACAAGCTGACTAAGGGTGTCCTCATACTGAGCGATGATCAAGCCTGACACTATCCCTAAAAGAGCCAGCGCAATGATCCATCCAATACGCTGTTTTACATGCCCTAAAACACTAGTTGATAAATAACCATCGGGTGTATCAACTTCAGACATATGCAGACCCAGTTGGTGAGCATAATGACGTGCGCGTTTGTCATGACCTGCTTGCTCAAGTTGAGCAATAAGACTATTCACATAGCCGACAGAGCAATGCTGTAAAATACCTACAGCCTCATCAATCGGCATAACCGTAAGCAAATGGACTTGTTGCTCTTGCTCGTACTGCAAGAATGCATTGCGAGCTGCACCAATTTCTACTTCAGAAAAGTTTGGTGTTGTTTCAATAAAAGTGTTGTTCATTACCGTCATGGCGAATCTCCCGATTGGCATTGGTAACGACCATCGACAAAGCATGAAAAGCCACTCTTGCACGCTAAAAGTCAGACAACAATTAAGATGCACAGAGAAAACCAATGCGAATGCACTGTCTATTCAGAATGTATGAAGGAAATAACGAGAAGAAAATTAGAAAAGATGCCTCACCACTTAGGTAAGGCGGAGATCGCCAATACCGAAGCGGGTTATTTCGCTCCCTTAATCTTACTCACCCAACGACTGGGAGGATGGTCGGTATTGTTCATGTAAATCTCCGATAGCGCTGCCATTATTGGCAGCGCAAGTATAGTAGCAAAGTTCATCAGGTATGGAAGTTTTACTTTGCCGTTTTTGCTAAATTTTCATACAAAAAAAGCGCCCTTCGGACGCTTTCATTTGCAGTCATTATGAATTACTGAATAGTAATACGAGCAAATTTACGTTTGCCGACTTGGAACACGTAAGTACCCGCTTCTGGAGCAAATTTGCTGTCCGTAATTTTTTCACCATCGATCTTCACAGCGCCCTGCTTAACCATGCGCATCGCATCTGACGATGATGGGCATAAGCCTGCTTCTTTCAACAGATTACTCACTGGGCGACCTGCGTCAAAATCAAACTCTGGCATTTCATCAGGAATTTGGTTCTTCGCAAAACGGTTTACGAATTCTTGCTCTGCTGCATCGGCATCTGCTTCACTGTGGAAACGAGCAATAATTTCTTTTGCTAGCAATACTTTGATGTCACGAGGGTTTGTGCCCGCTGCTACATCAGCTTTGAATTGAGCAATCTCTTCCAGAGGACGGAAAGAGAGCAGCTCGTAGTAGCTCCACATTAGGTCATCAGAAATAGACATGATTTTACCAAACATTTCACTTGGCGCTTCGCTGATACCGATGTAGTTGTTTGCTGACTTAGACATCTTCTTCTCGCCATCAAGGCCCACTAGAAGCGGCATCATCAGTACAACCTGAGGTTTTTGACCGTGAGACTTTTGCAGTTCACGACCCATTAGAAGGTTGAACTTCTGGTCTGTACCACCTAATTCAACATCCGTTTCCATTGCTACTGAGTCCCAACCTTGTAGAAGTGGGTACATGAACTCATGAATAGCAATTGGCTGACCACCCGCGTAACGCTTTTTAAAGTCGTCACGCTCTAGCATACGAGCAACGGTTTGGTTTGCCGCAAGGCGAATCATACCTTCTGCGCCCAGTTCAGACAGCCACTCAGAGTTAAACTGAATTTTAGTCTTTGCAGGATCGAGAATTTTGAACACTTGCTCTTTGTACGTTTCAGCGTTACGCAATACGTCTTCGCGACTTAGCGGTGGACGAGTTGTGTTTTTACCTGTTGGGTCACCAACCATTGCAGTGAAGTCACCGATTAGGAACGTCACTTCATGACCTAGTTCTTGGAACAAGCGAAGCTTATTGAAAATAACCGTATGGCCTAGGTGAATGTCAGGTGCTGTTGGATCAGCGCCCAATTTAATACGTAGAGGACGGTCTTCTTTTAGTTTTGCGATTAGCTCTTCTTCTGGAATCAGCTCTTCAACACCGCGCTTAATCTCGGCTAGTGCAGCTTCAATGCTCGCCATTCTTGTTCACTCCCACAGATTTGGCAAAAATATAATAGCTGAACATATTACTTGAATAGCGATGCATTTTGAAACACGTTAGACTAGGTAGTTGTCACTTTTTCCGTTTAATTTAGCAATCAAGTACCTCATGCATTCGATTTTTGTCCGACTTCCACTCTTGCACAAAGTATTGATCGGTTTTTTTAGTGCGCTGATTATCTTCGCGCTCTTCTTTTTACCTGATCCGCAAGACCTAGACCCGCAGCAGAGCCGATTAAAAGTTGGTCAACATTATCCTGTGCCAGTTTCCCTCGAACTCAGTGCACTAAATAGTTCATCGCCTGCGGTTCCCGCCGTGCTGCGCTGGGAGACATACAAGGTAAAAAATGGCGAGAGTGCTGCCATCTTATTTAATCGCGTAGGGCTTTCTGCTCGTCTATTACATGAACTGGTGTCATCAGACAAAGAAGTGGAAAAACAGTTAACTCGGCTTCGACCTGGTGACCGATTGCAATTTGGTTTTGACGAAAATAACGACTTGGTGCAGCTAAGAAGAACACTAAGCGCGTTCGAGACTTTTCGTATCACATTAAAAGACGGCAAGTACGTTTCTGAAGTTGATAAAAAAGAAGTCGACTTCCAGTACAACTACGCTGAAGCCACCATCAAATCAAACTTTTGGAATGCAGGAATATCTTCTGGATTAAATGGTAACCAAATCATGGAACTGGCTGGCATATTTGGTTGGGACATCGACTTTGCTTTAGATATTCGTAAAAACGACAGCTTCCGAGTACTTTACCAAGAGGAAGTGGTAGAAGGTGAAGTAATCGGCCGTGGAAAAATCATTGCTGCGATCTTTAAAAACCAAGGCGATACCTTTACCGCAATATTGGATCAGAAAAGTGGCAAGTATTACGACGAAAATGGGCGTGCAATGAAAAAAGCATTCTTACGCGCGCCGTTGGACTTCCGTCGAGTTTCATCTAATTTCAACCCACGCCGCTTACATCCAGTGACGGGACGCGTTCGTCCTCATAGAGGCACGGACTATGCGGCACCAGTGGGCACCCCGATTTGGGCGGCTGGTGATGGCGTTGTTCAAAAATCGTCTTACAACAAATTTAATGGTAACTACGTTTTCATTAAACATAGCAATACTTACATTACCAAGTACCTGCACTTAACCAAACGTACTGTACGAGCTGGTCAACGCGTTAAGCAAGGCCAAACCATTGGTACGCTTGGCGGGACTGGCCGTGTAACTGGCCCTCACCTGCACTATGAGTTCCTTGTGAATGGTGTCCATAAAAACCCGCGCACGGTGAATTTGCCACAATCTAAATCCCTGACAGGCAAAGCGAGACAAACTTTCATGGCAAACGCGAAAATTAGCATGGACAAGCTTGAACGCTACAGCAAACTGCTAGCAATGAAGTAAGCCAGGTATTGAAAAGGGCTGCGAAGCTGCCCTTTTTGTTTTGTCGATATCATCACGATAAAGCTTACTGTTCGGAGTGATGCTCTCTCCCGAGCATAAGCAAACACGGTGTCAGAACTAACGTTAGCAAAGTCGCAAACGCCAAACCACCCGCGACAGCGGTCGCAAGCTGAGACCACCATTGAGTGCTTGGTGCGCCAAACTCCACTTTCTGATTAACTAAGTCGATGTTCATTTCTAACACCATTGGCAATAAGCCTAATATGGTGGTCACCGTCGTAAGTAAAACGGGTCTTAAACGCTGCACACCCGTACGCAAAATAGCCTCAGATTTTTCTAAGCCACGTTTACGCATCTGATTATAAGTATCGATTAAAACAATATTGTTGTTTACCACGATACCAGCCAACGCAATCACTCCAATTCCCGACATAATGATGCCAAATGGCTTTTGGAAAATAAGTAACCCGGCGAAGACACCAACGGTAGAAAACAGCACTGCACTAAGGATTAAGAAAGCTTGATAAAAGCTATTAAACTGCGTAATTAAAATCAAAGCCATCACACCAAGCGCGACAATAAAAGCATTTTGCAAGAATGCTGATGAGTTTTCCTGCTCTTCATTTTGACCCCGAATCTTATATTCAATGCCTTCCGGTAAGTCGAGCTGTTCCATTCCAGCGGCAATCTTAGGTAACTCAAGCGCCAAATTGTAACCTTCCACCATATCCGCTTTAATATTGATAACTCGATGACCGTCGACCCGACGAATAGTGTCTTGCTTATGATCTGGTTTGATTTGAGCAAAATTCGTAATCGGTACCAGACCAGCTGCCGTTTTCACTCTCAGTTGATCAAATCGACCTATGTCGCGCTTATCTTGCGGATAGCGCACCAAAATATCGACTTCTTCATCCGCATCATCGGGCAAATAATCGCCTATTTTCAAGCCGTTCGTAACAAACTGGACGGTATTCCCGACTAAAGTAGCATCCGCTGCAAAGCGAGAGGCGTCATCTCGCTGGATATCAATTTGCCAATCAATCCCTTCCTTATTAGTGGTATCACTCAAGTTGGTCAGTGCAGGATTACCATCAGCCCAATGTCGTACTTTTTTGGCTGCTTCATCTAACGCACTAACACTCAAATTTCGTGATGACACTTCAATCACGAGATCATGCTCGACAGGCGGTCCTGCGTCCGGGAATTTATACTCAAGTTCAACACCATAAAAGCGGTCTGTCGTCTCTTTTAGTTCCTCAATAATGGTTTTCACTTTGCGTCGATACTGCCAATCCACAGGCGTTATTTGAATCTGGCCAATCTCGTCCCCATTATCGCTCGATCCTGTGCGCGTGTAGACACTTTCAAACTCGTCATGACCGAGCATCACCTTCTCGATTTCGCGCATAACAACATCTTTTTCGTGAATAGACAAGTCACCATAAGAACGAACTTTAACGGTAAAAAAGGCAGGGTCCACTTCAGGGAAAAACTCTGCACCCAAGCCAGCTTTGTTGTAAGTGAAGCCGACCCCTGCCGCTAGCAGTATCGCGCTGAGTAAGACTTTCCATGGATGACGAATCGCTACCGACAGAGTCTGGTAATAAAGCTTGGTAATGCCTGTCGCTTTTTCAAAGTTGCCGTTATGCAGCTCAACCATTTCTCGCTGAGCTTTCTGATTGACGACTTGAGGCTTGCCAATGATTCCACCGATGACAGGAACGAACAATAAAGCCATCATCAGCGAAGCGGCCAAAGTAGCAATTAAAGTAAGTGGTAAGTACTTCATGAACTCACCAGTGATGTCTGGCCAGAAAAGTAACGGAGCAAACGCAGCCAACGTGGTTGCTGTGGATGCAGTAATAGGCCAGGCCATTCGCTTTGCTGCATCTCGATAGGCTTCTTTACGTGGCGTTCCTTCTTGCATGCGCCGATCTGCAAACTCTGTCACCACAATGGCACCATCCACCAACATGCCTACTGCCATAATTAAAGCAAACAGTACGACGATATTGACCGTCAGCCCAAATACCGATAACACCAACAACCCAGTCAAGAACGATCCTGGAATAGAAATCCCCACGAGAAGCGCGGTCCTAACCCCCAATATGGCAATAATGACGATAACTACGAGGATAATTGCGGATAAGATATTGTTTTGTAGATCACTGAGCATCAATTTGACATCGTCGGATTGGTCCCAAGTGTATTTAACTTGCAAATTGTCGGGCCACTCGGAGCGCTTCTGTCCCTGAGCCAGTACTTCTTTTACCAGCTCAACCGTTTCAATGATGTTTTCCCCTGCCCGTTTTTTTACGTCCAAAACGATGGCAGATTCGCCATCTAAACGAGCAAAACTTTCAGGATCGCGAAATGCACGCCGTACTGTCGCCACATCGCCAAAAGTGATCACCTCTTTGCCATTCACCTTGATCGGTAGTTCAAGCACATCTTTCAGTGAATCAAAAACCGATGGGACTTTTACCGAAAAGCGTCCATACCCAGTATCGACAAACCCCGCAGCCACAACTCGGTTATTCAAGGCAATTAAATTATAGATATCCGCTTGATCGAGACCGTAGCTTTCCATCAATAGCGGATCGACAACTATTTCCACGATGTCTTCGCGATCCCCTGCGATTTCAACTTCAAGAACCTGACGGAAACTCTCCAAACGATCACGTAGCGTTCTGGCAATCTGTACAATGGTCCGCTCTGGTACGGTGCCATATAGAACAACAGTCAAAACAGGCTCTTCAGATGCAAACGTGACTTCATTTACCGTTGGCTCATCACTGTCCTCTGGTAATTTTGGCTTTGCAAGATCAACCGCATCACGCACATCTGCCATCGCTTTATCAAGATCCACTCCAACACTAAATTCCAGCGTCACCGAAGCATGACCTTCTGATGCCACAGAGGTCATCTCTTTTACGCCTTCAATAGAGCGCAACTCTTGCTCTATTGGCCGAACTAATAAACGTTCGGCATCGACGGGAGAAATGCCTTGATGCCCAACAGAAACGTAGATAATAGGAATGGTAATATCTGGGCTCGATTCCTTGGGGATAGTGACGTAAGTAATGACACCGGCAATTAAGATCATCACCAGTAATGTCAGCATGGTGCGAGCGCGGGATAACGCAGCATCAATCAGAGTGTACATAAGTGCTCCTTACTGCTCACTAGCCGCTTCAACAACTACGTCATCAACTTTATTGGCCAGTACTTGATCACCATCTCGCACAAAACCTTGTCCCAGCACGATAATGTCTGCACGCTCTCCTAACCCAGAGAGCCACACACCATCATCCTCGGCCTTAACGAGTTGAATTGGAACAAACTCAACATACTCATTACGCAGTGTCTTGACACCTAAGTTACCTTCTTCATCTAGTGCTAACATGGCAGCCGTAATCTTTACTGCCAACACTTCACTCAAAGGCAGCTGTACTTCTGCGCTCATACCGGCAGGAATTCTTGCGTCTTGATTATCAATTTCGATTTCAATTGGAAATGTATTAGTAGAAGCAGAAGAAACACGTCCAATGTAGCGCACACGACCTTGATGATGCTGTTGGTTAATAGTTCTTACGTCGGCTTCTAGGCCTTCCTTAAGGTATTGTATATGCCGTTCACTGACATCGGCTTCAATCACTAAAGTATCCAAATCAATGACCGTCGCAATAGGATCGCCAATCCCGACAAAATCACCTAACTCAACAAAGTGGTGATCTACGATGCCATCAAATGGCGCTTTAACCTCAGTATTTCTTAAAGCCGTTTGCACGTTACTCAAATTCGCACGTGCATCTACCAACGCTGCTTGCGCTGTCGCAAATGCAACCTCACCTTGCAGTCCACGACTTTTTAGCGATTTAGCTGCATTAAACTCTTTCTCTTTAACCAACAGCATCGCCTGGGCCCGTTTAAGTTGAATGCCAAGGTCGCGCTTATCGATGTTTGCGATCACTTGTCCCTGTTTGACCGCTTGGCCTTTCTTTATGTTAAGACTGACTATTTTACCGGCAACTTCGGCGCCAAGACGCGCTTGACGATTGGGCGCTGTTCGTCCATACAATTCAATGGTTTTACTGGTAGGCTCGGCAAGAAAAGTATCAAACATCACCTTTGCAAGTGGTGTCGTGTTCGTGGATGTTGAAGAGTTAGGATGATCATCTTGTGCTTTGAGTTGGCCGATGGTTAGCCATGCAACAAGAAGTAAGACGAGGATAAGAGATACTAGCCAAGGGCGCTCGACAATTCGGCGTCCAAAAGAAAGTCCAGACATATAAAGTCCTTTTTATTATTTCTCTGCATATCTGCGAGCGTGCGCTTTACGTGACATCCTTCTACATAAAGCACAGGCAGCCATTAGCTGCCTGTTAGGTGTTAATTACACACTGAACGATGCACCACAACCACATGTTGTCGTTGCATTGGGGTTATTTACGAAGAAGCGCGCTCCTTCCAACCCTTCTGTGTAGTCAACAATACCGCCAACGAGATATTGCAGACTCATAGGGTCTACAACCAGTGTTACACCACTGTTTACGATTGTCGTATCGCCTTCGTTTACATTTTCATCAAAAGTAAAGCCGTATTGGAAGCCGCTGCAGCCGCCGCCAGTAATGTATACGCGCAGTTTCAATGCTGGGTTTTCTTCTTCAGCAATCAATGCTTTAACGCGAGATGCTGCTGCGTCAGAAAAAGATAATGGTACGTTTACTTCGCTCACGAAGACCTCTCTCACTCGTGTAATGCGTCAAGCCTGAAGCAAGACGTCAAATTTGTGCTAATTGAGACGATTATCCAATACCTGACAAACTCGTTCAAGTATTCGCCGCCGATTCTTTATAACAGATGCGGATATATAAGATTACACTGCGAAACAACACATAAATTAAGCAAAACGTTTCTAACTTGATTATAGCTAGGTACAATGCGCTCCACTTGGTCCGAGCAATCAAAAGAGGATAACCCCATGACCAAATCATCAGAGCTGTATCAAAAAGCTCAGCAAACCATCCCTGGCGGTGTCAATTCACCAGTTCGTGCATTCAACGGCGTTGGCGGTTCTCCGCTATTTATCGAACGAGCAGACGGTCCACTGATTTTTGATGCCGATGGTAAAGCGTATATTGATTACGTTGGCTCTTGGGGTCCAATGATTCTTGGCCACAACCACGCGGTTATCCGCGAAGCAGTAATTGATGCAGCGCAACGCGGTCTCAGCTTCGGTGCGCCAACAGAACTTGAAATCGCGATGGCAGAATTAGTTTCTGAGCTTGTTCCATCAATGGAGCAAATCCGCATGGTAAGTTCTGGTACTGAAGCTACTATGAGCGCGATTCGCCTTGCACGTGGCTTCACCGGTCGCGACAAGATCATGAAATTTGAAGGTTGTTACCACGGCCACGCTGACAGCTTGCTAGTAAAAGCAGGTTCTGGTGCACTAACACTAGGTCAACCAAGCTCTCCTGGCGTTCCTGCAGATTTTGCTAAGCACACGCTAACAGCAACATTCAACGACCTAGATTCTGTACGCGAGCTATTTGCGGCTAACAAAGGCGAAATTGCTTGTATCATCGTTGAGCCAGTAGCTGGCAACATGAACTGTATTCCACCAGTGGAAGGCTTCCACGAAGGGCTACGTGAAATCTGTGATCAAGAAGGCGCGCTACTAATTTTTGATGAAGTAATGACAGGCTTCCGTGTTGCTCTAGGCGGCGCGCAAGCACACTACAACATCAAACCCGACCTAACGACACTGGGTAAAGTAATTGGTGGCGGTATGCCAGTAGGTGCTTTCGGTGGCCGTAAAGAAGTGATGCAATACGTTGCACCTACAGGCCCAGTTTACCAAGCTGGTACCCTTTCCGGTAACCCTGTCGCAATGGCAGCAGGCTACGCATGTTTGAACCTTCTAAAAGAAGAAGGCAACGAAAAGCGCCTAACTTCTAAAACGAAACAACTTGCTGAAGGTTTTAAGTCTCTAGCAGAGAAACACGGTATTCCTCTGGTTGTGAACCAAGTGGGCGGCATGTTCGGCTTCTTCTTCACTGACCAAGAAAAAGTGACTTGCTACGAAGACGTAACGAAGTGCGATGTGGAACGCTTCAAGCGCTTCTTCCACTTAATGCTCAAACACGGTGTCTACCTAGCGCCTTCAGCGTTCGAAGCGAGCTTTACTTCCCTTGCTCACGGTTCAAAAGAAATCGATGCCACGCTAGAAGCGGCTGACCGCTGTTTTGCAACTCTTGCAGAAGAAGCAAAATAATCGCTTAAAAGCTGCGATAACTAATTTAAAAAAGGACCATCACGGTCCTTTTTTATTGCCAATTCAATATAACCAATACTGCTAAAACACCAATAACAATGCCAAACCACGGTATTCGTTTGGCTTTTTTCTCGGTTTGACACTTTTTATCACCGTTGCAACAACCCATAGTTCATCTCTTGATTGATAACCGACTGATTTGTGGTCATTATAACAAGGTATATTGCTCTGCTCTAATTCGGCATTGTCATAATGCTTGAAAGAGTTAAGAGTGCAAAGTAATAAAGGTTCAACGCCATCTTTGAAGGCGCAAACCGTAAACGTCACCTGTAAGTTGGACTAATCTCATGCCAAATAATGTAAAAATAACGTCGAGTCACCGAGTGCTAATGGTCGCTTTACTCGCCGCTGCTTTTGCTTGCTACTTATTGGTTGAGCCATACATCAATTCCATTGTGATGGCTTTTATCATTTCTTTGCTCATGTTTCCGGTACACGAATGGTTTGAGCGAAAAATTCCCAAGCACCCCAATATGGCCGCACTGCTGTCATGTGTCGTCTTGACGTTTATTATCGTTATACCACTGCTATTTGTGTTTGCAGCCATTGTTCAACAAGGCTCTGTTTTTTCACAAAATACGTACAACTGGGTCACTAATGGCGGCATCCAAGATATATTTCAACACCCTTTTGTTATCAAAGGTTTAGCTATAGTTAATGAGTACTTACCTTTCGATAAAATCGAGCCCAAAGCCATTGCTGAGAAAATTGGTCAATTTGCTACATCGTTTGGCTCTAACTTAGTTGCTATCAGCGCAAAGATTTTAGGAGACGCCACCAACTTCCTAATGAACTTCTTCCTCATGCTGTTTGTGCTGTTTTTTCTACTTCGTGATCACGACAAAATTATCTCTGCGATTCGTCATATTTTGCCACTCTCACGTAGCCAGGAAGACCGTATATTGACAGAGATAGAGCAGGTTTCTAAATCAGCCGTGATGGGCTCATTCATGACAGCGATTGCACAGGGTCTGGCTGGCGGTATCGGTATGTGGCTCGCTGGTTTCCCGGGGTTATTCTGGGGAACGATGATGGGCTTTGCATCATTCATCCCTGTGGTCGGAACCGCACTAATCTGGATTCCTGCAGCGGCGTACTTGTTCTTAACAGGCGATATGACTTGGGCTATCTTCTTGACGGTGTGGAGTGTGGTCGTCGTTGGTTCTATTGATAACCTATTGCGTCCGCTGCTAATGCAAGGCAGCGCAGGCATGAATACCCTAATGATTTTCTTCTCGTTACTAGGTGGTCTGCATCTGTTTGGTTTGATTGGTCTTATCTACGGCCCACTTATTTTTGCCGTGACCATGGTACTGTTTAATATCTACGAGGAAGAATTCAAAGACTTCCTTAACCAACAAGACAACAGCTAGTCACCGCTTAATCACTTCAAGCTTGGGGCAGATTGTGCGAAAATCTGCCCCAAATTATTTCTGATGAACCAAATTTATGTCTGCTTATATCGCTCCTAGCCAAATAGCTCAGCGCCAACTTGAATACTTCAACGGAAAACACGTTTTAGTCGCTGGTGAAGTTGAAGACCTATTTCCTCTTGAGTTAGTAGCTCATTGTGAGTCTGTTGAAGTGTTTACTTCCAACTATAGCTACTACCGCCAAATTCAAACCTCTGACAAAGTGAAAAGTCATTTTGGCTCTGTGTTTGATGTTGAAACAAAAGCAGACATGGTCCTTTTATACTGGCCAAAAGCAAAAGCCGAAGCAGAATACTTGCTGGCGATGTTGATGGCGAAACTGGGCATTAACACCGAAATCGTCATCGTTGGTGAAAACCGCTCCGGCATCAAGAGCATCGAGAAGATGTTCCAAGAATACGGCCCTGTGAACAAGTACGACTCTGCTCGTCGCTGCTCATTTTACTGGGGTAATTGCCTCAATGAACCAAAACCTTTCAACCAAGCAGATTGGTTTAAGTCTTACACTGTTACACTCGGTGAGCAGTCGCTAGCGGTTAAGAGCCTACCTGGCGTATTCAGCCATGGCGAGTTCGACTTAGGTAGCCGATTGCTGCTTGAAACCTTACCTAAGCTGTCGGGCAAAGTGCTCGACTTTGGTTGTGGTGCAGGTGTGCTCGGTGCGTTTATGGCGAAAGCGAATCCAGAGATCGCGATTGAGATGTGTGACATTAATGCTTATGCGATCACTTCTAGCCAAGCCACATTAGAAGCGAATGGTTTATCCGGACGCGTATTTGCATCAGATATATACTCGGATACCACAAAAGACTACCGCTTTATCGTCAGCAACCCGCCATTCCACAGTGGTTTAGACACAAATTACAACGCAGCGGAAACCTTGTTGGGCCAGGCACCACAATATCTAACCAAAGACGGTGAAATGGTGATTGTCGCGAATAGCTTCTTAAAATACCCACCAATTATCGAGCGGGCGTTTAATAATTGCGAGACGCTAAATAAGACCAATAAATTTTCTATCTACTACGCGAAAAAATCATAACTTCCCCCGCGCAGGCACAAACCTGCGCGATTTTTTCTCATAAATTCAACACTCATAAGAAAAACTGCGTCACCCTGCACGCTTTACAACTAACTTTCTTGTCAAAGAAAAAAAACTCGTTAATTTTGTTAATTCTATCTAGTTGAACATCTTATCCGTTTTTAACGAGAACCTCGGCAGCGAAGTATGTTTTAGAACTGCCCATTATGAGTTGTAATCTTATCCATGTTTAAATTCTACAAAAAACAGAAATTTAAGCGCCTTCAGAGTACACTGATGACCGCATTTCTGGTGCTCAGTATCACACCTCTTACCATTACTGCGATCTTTTTCTTGCAGTCCCACAGTAAAGATCTGCAAGAACAAAGCACCTCGCACTTACTGTCTGTTCGAGATACAAAACAGCAGCAAATCATCGACTACTTTGAGGCACGAGAAACCGAAGTCATGGGCTTTGTGCGCTCAGAGTTGGCTTACGCCAGTGGTGGCCGATTCTACGGTCTCGTCAATGCTTTTAGTCGTTTAGGCAATGATATTGAAGAGTCTCGTAAAAACGCCCAACAGCGCTACATCGAGGGCAGCGGAGACCAAATCAAAACCTCAACGTTACCCGAGTCATCCAACTATGTAGGAAGTGAACGTTACCGGCTTTTGCATAAACGCTATCATTGGGCCTACTTGGAGCTCCTCAAGCGCTCTGATTTTAATGACATTTTGCTGGTCGACATCAATGGTAACGTCACCTACTCGATCAACAAAGACGATAACTACGGAACGAACTTGTTATCAGGCCCCTACAAAGACTCGGCACTTGGCAAAACTTTCAAGCGTCTCGCCGATGATGTGACTGAACGTCGAAAAGTAAACGAAGACTACACTCCTGTGATTGTGTCTGACTTCGAGCTGGAAGGGGGTAAATCAGTAGCTTGGCTAGGTGCACCAATTGTTCAGCAAGGTTATCTACACAGCTATGCCATGTTCCGCTTGCCAAATAATGGCATCACTAAGTTAGCCGCAGACGCTAATCGAGAGTCATCCATTAACACCCTGCTGGTTGGAAATGATCACCAACCTCGCACAATTAACACGAAACAAGACGACATTAAGAACAGTTTAGAAGTGATCGATAAAGCACTCTCTGGTGCATTTGGTGTCGGCACTTACACAAACGGTTTAGGTGAAGAGATCATCGCGGCTTATGCACCGATTGAAACTCGTGGTGTGATTTGGGCGCTCGTCGTACAGTTACCAGAAAACGAAGCTTTCGCTCGTATCCATCAACTCGAAAAACTATTCGTTATCGCTATGTTGATCGCCATTATCCTTGTGGTGATCGCTTCTCACTATTTATCAAACTTTATCACTTCTCCGTTGCTGAAATTGACTTGGGTTGCCGAAAAGGTCTCTGCAGGGGATCTTGATGACACGTCTTTTAATACGGTTCGTAAAGATGAAATTGGTCGGCTTGCGTTAAGCTTTGAACGAATGCAACGCTCTATTCGAGAGAAGATTCAAACCATTAAGAAGCAAAATGAAGAACTAGAAAGCAGCATACAGATCATTCAAAAACAGAATGAAGAACTGCAATTGGCCGATAAATTAAAAGATGAATTCTTAGCCACGACTTCTCATGAACTTCGTACACCGTTACACGGCATGGTCGGGATTGCTGAAACCTTAGCGTCCGGCGCCAATGGTGCGATCCCCGCTAGCCAGAAATATCAGCTTGATATCATCATTAAAAGTGGTCAGCGTCTCGCTAATCTAGTCGATGACTTGTTGGATTATCATAAAATGCGTTATGGAAGCATGGATATCCAGAAATCAGCAGTGAGTTTGGGCAGTGCAACACGATTGGTTTTAGAGCTTTCTAGCCATTTACTCGGAAGTAAAACCATCCGCATCATCAACCAAGTCCCATCGGATTTAAAAGCAGTGTCAGCTGACCCGCAACGCCTTGAACAAGTGCTATATAACCTGATTGGCAATGCGATTAAATACACCTCAGAAGGTAAAATTGTTATCTCCGCTAATGTGGTAGATGATCATGTACGCGTACAAGTCGTGGATACTGGACAAGGAATTCCCGCAGAACAACTTGAACATATTTTTGAACCACTTATCCAAGCAGGGCAAGACGCGAGCCGTTATCGTCAAGGTGCAGGGCTTGGGCTCTCCATTAGCCGTCAATTGATCGAATTAATGGGAGGCTCGTTATACGTCAGTAGCCAACCAATGGTCGGAACTACCTTCAGTTTCACTTTACCGCTCGCCAGTGAAGAAGAAATCCAAGCAACCCAGACTCTAGCTGCGCACGGACACTTCCAAATCCCTGAAGTTAATGTAGAGAACAGTGAAGACTTATCACTTCCAGAGAACCCAGACGGCCCGTTACTGTATGTTGCTGACGATGAACCAGTAAACTTACGCGTGCTTGAAAGCTTTTTACGTTTAGAGGGCTATCGTGTGCGTACCGTCTCCGATGGGCCAGAAACGTTAGCGCTCGTCGAGCAAGAGAAGCCGGAACTTCTGTTATTGGATATCATGATGCCAGGCATGAGCGGCTACCAAGTTTGTAGTGAACTACGTGAAACCTATGATCATGCCGAGTTGCCAATCATTATGCTCACCGCACTCAGTCAAACAGAAGATCGTGTAAGAGGTTTTGAGGCAGGAGCCAACGACTATTTATCGAAACCATTTAATAAACAAGAGTTGGCGGCACGTATCCAAGCGCATTTAACGGCAAGTAAAGCAGAAATGCGCCATATGGAAAACAAAGTGCTAGAGTCTGAACTTAGACAGCGTGCAGTCGTTGAAGCAAGCTTACTTGAGACTCAAGGTCGTTTGTTGGAACAGCTAGAATCGGCTCCTGAAGCTATCATCTGTCTACGTGAAGACAAGCGTATTCGCTTTGCTAACGAAGCTGCTTGTAAGCTATTCAAGCGCAGCTTAGAACAGCTAAAGCGCTCATCTGCTGATGAGCTGATTGCCCCTAAATATCTGACCGTCAAACAACCTCATTACTGTGGCAAGATTGATATCTATATTGAAGATATTCGTCAGAACATCGAAGCAGACATTCTTAAGCTCCCTGAAGGTTCAGGGTTAGATATCATGTACATCTTTAATGTCGGCGGTGGAGCCAGTGCCGCTCGCATACATAATCTAGAAACCGCCGTAGAAGTGCTTTCAAGTTATGCATTTGATGGTGACAAAGACCAATTGCAAAAGCTAAAAGAGCTTGGCGGAGAATTTACGCGCCTTGCAGACAAAGCGCTCGGTAATAAAAAAGACAAGCAAGAACTTATGCGAGAAGTTCTAGTAGACGCAATGACACATGCTTTAGAGTATTGGGAATCTGTAACGGGTGAAAGTAAGTTCGCATTTGCAGAGCAAAGTGGCTTGTGGCGCGTTTATCTAGACCGTAGTACTTTGCAAACACGCACTTTAGATAAATACATGCGCATAGAAACATTACCCAAAACACCACGTTGGAGAACGGTGCTAAGCTCGATAGAGTTCATTCTCGAACACTGCAAAGAACAGAGCCCCGAGAGAGCATACATAGAGGCACAACGAGATAAACTACAGCGACTATTGACCAGCTAATATTTATCAAAAAAACTAGCCCAGCGTGCATGCTGGGCTTTTTTGTTATTCGAGTATTCCCTTCCTAGAGATAAAAGAGACCGCCTCTTCCTACCCCATTAACATATTTCCAATAACGAACATTCGGTTAGACATCGCTATCTATTGTTGGTCTTCAAAACGTACGATCTTATCCATTTAACTGGCCTTAATTAGGTAAGTTCGAGCAACCAAAAAACTTCATTCATACAATAAAAAAAGGACGACAAACGGAAGAAAACTGTCGATAAAAAAGGCCATTTTTCAGATAACAAGCGGATTTTGACGAACTATTGATAGAGATTGCGAACTTAATCACAACAGAACGGCAGATTAATTTTTAGCTGATTAATTAACACCATTTCTGCATGTGAGCGAGATCTCCGAACCTAGAAAACAAGCAGGAAACGTATATTTAAAAAGGACCAGCAGGTTAGTAATCACCAACACTTATTATTAACAAGGATATAAACTGCGACGCATATCAACGTTTATTTTTTGGCCCAATGCTGGTTAAAATTAGCCAAAATAACGTTTATAACGGAGAGCTCAGAGATTTTAACGTTTTTAACGGGAATCAAGTTTGATTATTTTATGGATAAGGTGTTTTCTTACTCCTGCCTAAGGCCTACAGGCCACTCTTGGCGAAACTCAATGTTGTAATGAGTAAGGCATGTACAAGAGGTAGGTCTTAGAGAGTGTTTATCAATTGATGACATTCAATTCCATTTAGTGAAATGAAAGCAAATAGTAAGGAACAGCTATGCTTGCCAATATTAAAAAAACAGCACTAGCAACAGCAATTATTGCAACGGCTACTACAGGTTTTGCATCGGTAGCTACTGCGGCTGAACGCAGTGAACTGACTATCCACCCTAAAGAGTTTACAACTTTCGTTCGTAACTTTAACCCTTTCTTGGGTGCAACTAACCTGCACACAACAACCGACTTTATTTACGAGCCGCTCGTTGTTTTTAACGAAATGCACGGTAACACGCCTGTATTTCGTCTAGCAGAAAACTTTACCATGGCTGATGACCTGATGAGCGTAACCTTCGATATCCGTAAGGGCGTAAAATGGTCTGATGGCAAAGCGTTTACCGCTGATGATGTTGTTTATTCTTTCAACCTAGTTAAAGAGAAGCCAGAGCTAGACCAATCTGGTATCAACTCTTGGGTGACTGGCGTAGAAAAAGTTAACGACTACCAAGTTAAATTCCGTCTAAGCGAAGCAAACTCAAACGTTCCTTACGAAATTGCGAAAGTACCAGTCGTACCTAAGCACGTATGGAGCAAAGTAAAAGATCCAGCAACATTCACAAACGAAAATCCAGTAGGCAGTGGTCCATTTACTGAAATCGACACTTTCACACCGCAGCTATATATCCAGTGTGAGAACCCGAATTATTGGGATGCTGACAACCTAGATGTAGATTGTCTGCGTGTGCCACAAATCGCGAACAACGACCAATTCTTGGGCAAAATCGTTAACGGCGAAATGGACTGGACGTCTTCATTCGTACCAGACATCGACCGTACGTACGCTGCAGCAAGTCCGAATCACCACTACTGGTACCCACCAGCGGGTACTCAAGCATTTGTAGTGAACTTCAAAAACCCAGACGCTGCGAAAAACGAAGCACTAACTAACGTTGACTTCCGTCGTGCGTTCTCTATGGCGCTAGACCGTCAAACTATCATTGATATCGCTTTCTACGGCGGCGGTACAGTGAACGACTTCGCATCTGGCCTTGGCTACGCATTCGAAGCTTGGTCTGATGAAGAGACGCACAACAAGTACAAAGGCTACAACACATACAACGCGGAAGGTGCGAAAAAGCTTCTAGCTAAAGCTGGCTTCAAAGATGTAAACAAAGATGGCTTTGTGGATACACCATCTGGCAAGTCTTTCGAGCTTCTAATTCAATCACCAAACGGTTGGACTGACTTCAACAACACGGTACAACTAGCCGTTGAGCAACTAGCAGAAGTGGGCATTAAAGCTCGTGCTCGTACACCGGACTTCTCGGTATACAACCAAGCTATGCTAGAAGGTACTTACGACGTTGCTTACACCAACTACTTCCACGGTGCAGATCCACACTTGTACTGGGATAGTGGCTACAACTCGAAGCTACAAGCTGGTGACGGCATGCCTCGCTTTGCAATGCACTTCTACAAGAACGATAAGCTAGACGGTCTTCTTAACAGCTTCTACAAGACAGCAGATAAGCAAGAACAGCTAGAGATCGCTCATGGCATTCAGAAGATCATTGCTCAGGACCAAGTAACTATTCCTGTGCTATCTGGCGCGTACATGTACCAATACAACACAACTCGCTTCACTGGTTGGTGGAACGAAGAAAACCCTAAGGGCCGTCCAAACATTTGGGCAGGTATCCCAGAGCGTCTACTTCACGTACTGGACCTAAAACCAGTTAAATAAGTAGAAGTTCATTTCAAGCGGCATGCATCCCGTGTGCCGCCTATAAAAATCCCTTGTTAACGAAACCAATATGTGGCGCTCGTCGTCAGGGGATTTTTCGCTCTAAATTTCGCTAGGAGCGACCTGAAACCAGAAACAGGGAAAAAATCTGGGTGAGTAAGGTGTGAGTTATGGGTTATTTTTTAAGACGTTTGTCGTTCTATCTTGTCGCGCTCTTAGTTGCAGCGACGTTAAACTTTATTATTCCGCGAGCAATGCCTGGTGACCCAGTTACCATGATGTTTGCTAATGCTTCAGTACAGGTGACTCCAGAACGAATCGCAGCAATGAAAGAACTGCTCGGTTTCGTTGATGGGCCAATTTACATTCAGTACTTCTCGTACATTAAAAACATTCTAAGTTGGGAGCTAGGTACATCAATCCAGTTCTACCCTCTTTCAGTTAATTCTTTACTAGGTAGTGCATTTGGCTGGTCACTATTTCTAGCTGGTACTGCGGTTGTACTTTCTTTCTCCATCGCTTCTGTCCTTGGTATTTTTGCCGCCTGGAAGCGCGGTAGTAAGTACGATGCATTCGTAACGCCTGGCACATTGATCATTCAAGCGATTCCACAAATGGTTATCGCAATGTTAGCACTGTTTACCTTTGCGATTGGCCTGAAATGGTTCCCATCTGGCTATGCTTACACGCCAGGTACTATTCCTGATTGGACAAGCTGGGAGTTCATCAAGAACGTGGGTTACCACGCTGTACTACCTCTATTCTGTGCAACCATCGTTCAAATTGGTGGCTTCCTAGTTAACATGCGTAACAACATGATCAACCTTCTCGCCGAAGACTATATCACGATGGCTAAAGGTAAAGGGCTGAGTGAAAACCGCGTCGTCTTTAATTACGCCGCACGTAACGCACTACTTCCAAGTGTTACCGCACTGTCTATGTCTTTAGGTATGGCCATCGGTGGTCAATTAATCATCGAGATGATTTTCAACTACCCAGGCCTAGGTACTGTTCTATTGAACGCAATTCACGCTCGTGACTACCAAGTACTTCAAGGTCAGTTAATTATCATGACGATGTTCATGCTGTGCTTCAACTTAATGGCTGACATGCTGTACATGATTCTAGACCCTCGCCTACGTACGGGAGGCAAATAATCATGAAAGAACTATTCAAACTTATTTTAGGTAACGCATTTGCTCGCATTGGTCTTGGCATTGTTACGCTGTTCGTGTTCGTTGCGATTGCCGCTCCTTTACTTACAAAGCATGCGCCAGACAAGCGAACCGGTAACCCACACGAATACCCAAGCTTTGTTGTAAAACAGGCACAAAACAACCCTGATGGTTGGGTCGCTAAAAACCTAGCAGACGATCGTCGTACACTGCTTATGTCTAAAAAGGCCGACCACGTATTAGGTACTAGCCGAATGGGTCGCGATATCTGGTCGCAGGTGGCTTACGGTGCACGAGTATCACTGGGTGTAGGCTTTGGTGCTGGCATCATCGTGTGTTTCTTAGCAACAGTCATTGGTATATCGGCAGGTTACTTCGGCGGTAAAGTGGATGACGTATTGAGTGCCGCGATGAACATCATGTTAGTAATTCCGCAGTATCCATTGCTATTCGTGTTGGCGGCCTTTATCGGTGAAGCAGGCCCACTCACCATTGCCTTGATTATCGCTGGTACTTCTTGGGCATGGGGTGCACGTGTTGTCCGCTCTCAAACTATGGCACTACGCGAGAAAGAGTTCGTTAAAGCTGCCGAAGTATTGGGAGAGTCTTCATTCCGCATCATCTTTGTTGAGATTTTACCAAACCTTATCCCAATTGTCGGTGCGAGCTTCATTGGCTCAGTAATGCTGGCGATCAACACTGAAGCGGTCATTTCGTTCCTAGGTTTGGGTGATGCCAACACGATCAGTTGGGGCATCATGCTTTACAACGTGCAAACCTCATCAGCCATGCTGATTGGCGCATGGTGGGAAGTACTAGCACCTTGTATTGCCCTAACACTACTGGTTACTGGTCTTGCTCTGTTGAACTTTGCCGTTGACGAAATTGCGAACCCTCAACTTCGTTCTCACAAAGGCATGAAACGCTGGAAAAAACTAGCAGCAAAAGACAAGAAAGAACGTGAGCCTGAACTGGCACCACAAAATGCACTATGGAGCGGAGATAAATAATCATGACTGCACCACTAATTTCCATCCGTAACCTATGCGTAGACTACATCACAGACGCGGGCGATGTCCGCGCCTGTAACAACGTGAGCTTCGACATTGCACCAGGTGAAGTATTCGGTCTGGCTGGTGAATCTGGCTGTGGCAAATCCACTGTTGCCTTCTCACTAATGCGCCTTCATAAGCCGCCAGCGTTTATCACAGGTGGTGAGGTGATCTTCAACGGTGAAGATATCCTTCAGTACAGCGATGATCGCATGCAAGCGTTCCGCTGGAGTGAAATGTCGATGGTATTCCAGAGTGCGATGAACGCTTTGAACCCTGTTCTAACCATGGAAGAGCAGTTCTGTGATGTCATCATGCGTCATACCAATATGACTCGCGCTCAAGCAAAAACACGCGCTGAAGGTCTGCTGGAAATCGTTGATATCCACCCTAGCCGATTGAGTGATTACCCGCACCAGTTCTCTGGTGGTATGCGTCAACGTCTAGTAATCGCAATCGCTTTGGCTCTGAACCCAAAAATGATCATCATGGACGAACCGACTACCGCATTGGATGTAGTGGTTCAACGTGAAATTCTACAAAAAATTTACGCGCTTAAAGAAGAGTTTGGTTTCTCAATTCTATTCATCACACATGACTTGTCATTGATGGTCGAGTTCTCGGATCGTATCGGCATCATGTACTCAGGTGAGTTGATTGAAGTCGCGCCTTCTAAGCAAATTCTGGAAAGTCCTTACCACCCTTACACCAAAGGTTTGGGTAGCTCTTTCCCTCCACTAACTGGACCAAAGACCAAATTGACTGGCATTCCAGGTAACCCGTTGAACTTGCTAGAAGTTCCACAAGGCTGCCGCTTCCAAGCTCGTTGCGACCGCGTACATGAAGCATGTACACGTGTACCAACCCAATTACGTCAAATTGAACCAGGTCGCCTCTCAAATTGCCATTTGTACGGCGACACCATTGCTCAAGCTAAGGTTTAACAACAAAAAAACGCTAGCTCAGAACAAAAATTACACTGGAGAGAATTATGAGCAAACAATTCGGCGAACTGCTGATTGAGGGTAAAAATGTCGTTAAGGACTTCCCTTTAAACAGTAACTCAATCAAACAATCTAAGATGCGCGCAATCAACGACGTCTCTTTCAAAATGTACAAGAGCCGCGGCTTGTCAGTGGTAGGTGAATCTGGTTCAGGTAAGTCTACTACTGCAAAAATGATTGCAAAAATGTACGCACCAACCGATGGCATCATTGAATACAAAGGTCGTGATATCCAAGACATCACCTCTCGTCACGATTTAATGACCTACCGTGAAGGTGTACAAATGGTGTGGCAAGACCCGTTTGGCTCGCTAAACCCAACGCACAATATCTTCCACCATATTGCGCGCCCGCTGCTGATTCATAAGAAAGTAGCACCGGGCAACAAGAAAGAACTGGAAGAGCGTGTGTACGACCTACTTGAACAAGTTGGTCTTATTCCACCAAAAGAAACGGCGCAAAAGTTCCCGCACCAGCTATCTGGCGGTCAGCGTCAGCGTGTCAACCTGGCTCGTAACATCGCGGTTGGAGCTGAAGTAGTCTTGGCGGATGAGCCAACATCCATGCTCGATGTATCGATCCGCGCTGGCGTTTTGAACTTGATGGAAGAGATGAAGTTTGAAAAACAAATGTCTCTGCTCTACATCACTCATGACATCGCAACAGCGCGTTACATTGCTGAAGATCTTGCGGTCATGTACGTAGGTCACATGGTTGAATGGGGCGATACTGAAGAAATCATTCACGACCCTCAACACCCATATACGCAACTGTTGGTATCTGCGGTTCCAGATCCATCGAAGTCTATTCACGAGAAACTGAAAGGCAACAAAGGGGAAATCCCACTTTGGACACCAGAATCTGTCGGCTGTCCATTTGCTGGACGTTGTGTACACGCTACCGACAAATGTCGCGAACGACTACCAGGCGTCACTCAACTGTCCGACAACCACTTTGTCCGCTGTTACTTATTTGAAGATTAATCATAACGAGGGTCAGGTTCAGCCTGACCCACTCCTGTTTTTATCGTTTCCCGGAGACATTGAATGCTGCTACTGACTAACCACATTGGTTATGAACGTCTGGGCCCAAAGAAAGCCATTATCCAGACCGAACAACCACACTTGTCTTCTTACACTGCTCAATTGATTTGTGCCACTAGCGAGCAAACCGTGGCAACTTTTGCGGTTGAAGAACAAGGTAAAGTGGCGAACTGGCATCAGGGCTATTTCTACCTCATCGACTTTTCCTCTTTCACAACGTCAGGTGACTATTTCTTGCAAGTAGAAGATACGCGCTCTTCCTCTTTCATCGTTGGCGAACACATTCTGTTGGATCAAACTTTGTCAGATGTGATCCACTATTTCAAATCGCAACGTTGCGGCGGAATCTTCGATCAACAAGATCGACAACTTCCAGTACTAAACTCCAATAAAAAGGTTGATGTACACGGCGGCTGGTACGACGCATCAGGAGACGTTAGCAAGTATTTAAGTCACCTTTCATACGCGAATTATTTGAATCCTCAACAAACCCCAATGGTGGTTTGGAACATCCTAAAAGGGGTTTCGTTGCTTGAAGGAAGCGAAGACATTACAGCTTTCACACGTACACGTCTGATTGAAGAAGCCCTGTTCGGTGCAGACTTTCTTGTGCGTATGCAAAACGAAAAAGGCTTTTTCTACATGACGGTCTTTGACAAGTGGAGCAAAGATACTGCGCAACGCGAGATTT
Organism: Vibrio sp. Vb0888; assembly: GCF_033338835.1. Lineage (NCBI taxonomy): Bacteria > Pseudomonadati > Pseudomonadota > Gammaproteobacteria > Vibrionales > Vibrionaceae > Vibrio > Vibrio sp. Vb0888. Next base: position 153,996 of record NZ_JAWOTL010000006.1, on the reverse strand, counting down.
GCGCGTACGAAACTCAACTTGGTCACAAATTTGACGACTATCAAGCAGGCTTTCGACAAGGTGGCGGTGTCGCCATTGCAGCGCTAGCGGCAGCGTCGCGTTTAAGTGTTCACGGTGAATACGATCAACAAAAATACCGCAACGCTGCCGAAAATGGTTACTGGCACTTAAAAGAGCACAATACGCAGTACCTCAATGATGGGGAAGAAAACATTATCGACGAATACTGTGCGCTACTGGCTTGTGTAGAACTGTTTAAAGCAACCAAAGAAACTCGCTACTTGGAAGAGAGCCGTTTGTGGGCGCAACGTTTAGTTGCACGCCAAATGAGCGACGAGCAGATTCAACACTTTTGGTCAGCAAACCAAGACGGCAGCCGTCCATACTTTCACGCAGCCGAAGCTGGTCTACCAGTTATTGCCCTATGCGAATATCTATCAATTGAAGACGACTCAGCACGAGCGGAATCGGTAAAACGTATCGTCAACCTAGCGTGTGAGTTTGAGATCACAATATCGAATAAAGTGATCAACCCATTCGGTTACCCTCGCCAATATGTTAAAGGCGTAAATGAGTCAAAACGCGAGGCATTTTTTGTCGCACACAACAATGAATCCGGCTATTGGTGGCAAGGCGAGAATGCTCGACTGGGCTCACTCGCGACCATGGCGTACCTTGCTCAACCGCATACAGCGTCGCAAGAAGTACAGCAACAACTTTCTGTGTTTGCTCAAGATGCATTGAACTGGATTGTAGGCTTAAACCCATACGACATGTGCATGCTAGATGGCCATGGTCGTAACAACCCTGATTACCTCCCTCAATATGGTTTCTTCAACGCAAAAGGTGGCGTGTGTAACGGAATCACTGGCGGCTTTGAAGACGAGGAAGACATTGCATTTAACCCACCAGCACAAAAAGAAGACGTGTTACAAAACTGGCGCTGGGGCGAACAATGGATCCCGCATGGCGCTTGGTACTTACTCGCGATAATGAGTCAAGCTCAGCATGTTTCTCAGTTGGCGACCTCTAAAAATATGAAGGAAGAATAATCATGGGAATGTATTTTGTCGGTATCGATGGTGGCGGCACGTCATGTCGAGCCAGGATTAAAGATTCACAAGGTAATTTTCTTGGCGAGGCCAAAAGCGGCAGTGCCAACATCATGCTAGGTGCTGAAATAGCAATGGCTTCGATTCTTGAATCCATCACTTCGGCTACCGAGCAAGGCGGTCTAACACAACAAGATTTCGCGTCGATGCACGTCGGCTTAGCCCTTGCTGGCGCAGAGCACAAAGCATCTTGGCAAGCCTTCATGTCTCTTCCTCATCCATTTGCCAGTATAACTCTGAATACCGATGCTTACGGTGCGTGCGTTGGTGCGCACAATGGCGAAGATGGCGCAATCATGATTGCGGGAACCGGTTCTTGTGGCATCTACCTTAACGGATTGGAGCAACATGTTGTCGGTGGTCGTGAGTTCCCTATTTCGGATCAAGGTGGCGGCGCAGTGATGGGGCTACGCCTAGTTCAGCAAGTTTTGTTAGCTGAAGATGGCATCAGAGAAAAAACGCCCCTAGCACAACACGTTATGACGCATTTCGAAAATGAGGTCGACAACGTGGTGGCGTGGTCAAAACAGGCGCTTCCTCGTGATTATGGGCAGTTTTCTCCGGCTATTTTCCAACATGCGGAACAAGGCGATGCACTGGCCATTGAAATGCTGAAGCAAACCGCAGCGGATATAGAAATGTTTCTCGTGGCATTAAACAAGCGCGGCGCAACACGTATTTGTTTAATGGGCAGCATAGCTGAACGCATTGTACGTTGGCTTTCACCACCAGTTCAGCAATGGATTGTTGAGCCACAGTTTGACGCGATTGAAGGCGCAATTATGTTTGCTGGCAAACCAGAACATAACCTTTACTCGCTCAGTGCGGCGTAGGAGTAGATATGGAATATCGTGTTGATCTCGTAGTCCTTTCTGAGCAGAAACAAAACTGCCGCTTTGGCCTCACCTTTCATAACTTGAGCGACCAAGACCTAAACAGCTGGAGCTTAACTTTCGCTTTCGATCGTTACATTCTTCCAGACAGCGTTTCAAATGGTCAACTGACTCAAATTGGTAGTTTTTGCACACTTAAGCCAGAAGGGGTGGTACTGGCTGCCAACCATCACTATTACTGTGAATTCAGTATTGGTTCGAACCCATTCCGTTATTACTCGGATGGCTTTAACGAAGCGATGATCAACTTTGTCGTTGATGGAAACCCACAGCGCGCACAAGTGGATGTCACGCCTATCGTATTAGCTTCACCATACCGTGAACGCAGTGAGATTCCTGCAAGTTTAACCCATGCACAGCCCTTGCTGCCAAAACCAAACCATATTGAGGTCAGCGATCACTATTTTAGCTTTGATCATCATGCTGGCGTCGCGGTTTATTCAAGCCTGGCCAATTCAGCTAAAGAATGGCTACTTGATGAGCTTAAGCGCATTCACCAATTTGAGTTCGCATCAGACAATGGCAGTCAGATCATCTTCAAAGGCAACCCAACCTTGGATGAAGGCGCTTACAAACTGAAAGTAGCCGAAGAGTCAATCAAAATTGAAGCAGGATCTTCGTCTGGTTTTACCCATGCTTGTGCAACGTTATTACAACTAATCAAAGTTGGCGATCAACCTAACTCAATGGAAGTAGTTTGCTGTTCAATCAAGGACAGGCCACGTTTTCGTTACCGCGGTATGATGCTGGATTGTGCTCGTCATTTTCACTCCGTTAAGCAAGTCAAACGCTTGATCAACCAACTGGCTCATTACAAGTTCAATACGTTCCATTGGCATCTTACCGACGATGAGGGGTGGCGAATTGAAATCAAATCACTGCCTCAACTGACCGATATTGGTGCTTGGCGCGGATTGGATGAGATCAATGAACCACAGTACACGCACTTTGATGAACGTTACGGCGGCTTCTACACACAAGAAGACATCAAAGACGTTATCGAATTTGCATCGCAACGCGGCATCACCATCATTCCTGAAATTGATGTACCTGGTCATTGCCGAGCCGCCATCAAGTCGTTACCACACCTATTGGTAGAAGCGGAAGATACCACCGAATACCGCAGTATTCAGCATTACAACGACAACGTCATTAACCCAGCTCTGCCGGGGAGCTATGAATTTATCGACAAAGTGCTAGAAGAAGTCTCTGCGCTTTTTCCTGCGCCTTACGTTCATATTGGTGCCGACGAAGTACCTAACGGCGTATGGTCAAAAAGCCCAGCATGCCAAGCACTAATGGAACAACTGGGTTACAGCGACTACAAAGATTTGCAAGGACATTTCTTGCGTTATGCCGAAGACAAACTTCGTAAATTGGGCAAACGCATGCTGGGCTGGGAAGAAGCTCAACACGGCGACAAAGTCAGTAAAGATACGGTGATCTACTCATGGCTAAGCGAAGAAGCGGCCTTGAACTGTGCTCGCCAAGGCTTTGATGTGGTGCTGCAACCAGCACAAACCACTTACCTAGATATGACCCAAGACTACGCACCTGAAGAACCGGGCGTGGACTGGGCAAACCCACTGCCACTAGAAAAAGCTTACAACTACGAGCCGCTCGCTGAAGTGCCTGCTGACGACCCAATACGTAAGCGCATTTGGGGCATTCAAACAGCATTATGGTGCGAAATTATCAATAACCAACCTCGCATGGACTACATGATCTTCCCTCGTTTAACTGCAATGGCAGAAGCATGTTGGACAGACAAACAACACCGAGATTGGACCGACTATTTATCACGCTTGAAAGGCCATCTACCTCTGCTTGATTTGCAGGGAGTGAATTACCGTAAACCGTGGAAGTAATACAAAACTGATGTCGAAACATCACGCTTGAAGAGTTTTTAAATTTTGGCTGCTGATGCAGCTTCGTAAAAAGGAAAGACACAAATGAAATACGGCTATTTCGATAACGAGAATCGCGAATACGTCATCACTCGCCCTGACGTACCAGCACCATGGACCAACTACCTAGGTACTGAGAAGTTCTGTACGGTTATCTCGCACAACGCGGGTGGCTACTCGTTCTACAACTCTCCAGAATACAACCGTGTTACTAAATTCCGTCCAAATGCGACATTCGATCGCCCAGGACACTACGTTTACTTGCGTGATGATGAGACAGGTGATTACTGGTCAATCTCTTGGCAACCAGTTGCGAAGAGCCTAGACGAAGCAAACTACGAAGTTCGTCACGGCTTGTCTTACTCTAAGTTCAAATGTGAATACAGCGGTATTACCGCAACAAAAACTCTGTTCGTGCCAAAAGGCGAAGACGCTGAAATCTGGGATGTAGTGATTAAAAACACCTCTGACAAACCACGTACGATCAGTGCATTCTCATTTGTTGAGTTCTCATTCAGCCACATTCAATCTGATAACCAAAACCATCAGATGTCTCTGTACTCGGCAGGTACGGCTTACAACGAAGGCGTGATAGAGTACGACCTGTACTACAACACCAACGATTTCGAAGGCTTCTACTACCTAGCTTCAACATTTGCCCCAGATTCATACGACGGCCAACGTGACAGCTTCCTAGGCCTATACCGTGACGAAGCAAACCCGTTAGCGGTAGAACAAGGTAAGTGTTTCAATACAGCGCAAACTTGTTACAACCACTGTGGCTCTTTGCATAAGCAATTTACTATTCAGCCGGGTGAAGAAGTTCGCTTTGCTTACATTCTCGGTATCGGTAAAGGCAACGGAGAGCGTCTGCGTGCTAAGTACCAAGACCTTGCAGAAGTCGACAACGCATTTGCGGGTATCAAAGCACACTGGGATGAGCGTTGTGGCAAGTTCCAAGTGAAATCACCAAACGAAGGTCTAGATACCATGATCAACGCTTGGACGTTATACCAAGCGGAAACGTGTGTGGTGTGGTCTCGCTTTGCTTCATTCATCGAGGTGGGAGGCCGTACTGGTCTTGGTTACCGCGATACAGCGCAAGATGCAATCTCAGTTCCTCACGCTAACCCAGCAATGACGCGCAAACGTATCGTTGACCTACTGCGCGGCCAAGTAAAAGCGGGCTACGGTCTACACCTATTCGATCCAGATTGGTTTGATCCAGAAAAAGCGGATGTTAAACCATCTAAATCTCCAACCGTAGTTCCAACACCTTCTGATGAAGACAAAATTCACGGCATCGAAGACACCTGTTCTGATGATCACCTATGGCTAGTTCCAACCATCTGTAAGTACGTGATGGAAACCGGTGAGCACAGCTTCTTCGACGAAGTGATCCCTTACGCCGACGGTGGCGATGCAACGGTTTATGACCACATGAAAGCCGCGCTAGACTTCTCGGCTGAATACGTAGGTCAAACCGGTATCTGTAAAGGTCTGCGTGCAGACTGGAACGACTGTCTGAACCTAGGTGGCGGCGAATCTTCAATGGTGTCGTTCCTACATTTCTGGGCACTGCAGGAGTTCATCGACCTAGCGAAATACCTAGGTAAGGAAGCCGACGTTGAAAAATACACCGAGATGGCAGCAAACGTGCGTGAAGCGTGTGAAACACACCTTTGGGACGAAGAAGGCGGCTGGTATATCCGTGGTCTAACGAAAAACGGCGAAAAGATCGGTACAGCGCAACAAAAAGAAGGTCGTGTACACCTAGAGTCAAACACACTTGCGGTACTTTCTGGTGCGGTATCTCAAGAGCGCGGCGAAAAAGCGATGGACGCTGTCGATGAGAACCTATTCTCTGAATACGGCCTCCACCTAAACTCACCATCTTTTGCAACACCGAATGATGATATCGGCTTCGTAACTCGTGTTTACCAAGGCGTAAAAGAGAACGGTGCGATATTCTCGCATCCAAACCCATGGGCTTGGGTAGCTGAAGCGAAACTGGGTCGTGGTGATCGTGCAATGAAGTTCTACGATGCGCTAAACCCATACAACCAGAACGACATCATCGAAAAACGTATTGCAGAACCATACTCATACGTTCAGTTCATCATGGGTCGTGACCACCAAGACCACGGTCGTGCAAACCACCCATGGTTAACAGGTACGTCAGGCTGGGCTTACTTCGCTGTTACCAACTTTATTCTTGGTGTGCGTACAGGCTTCGATGGCCTAACTATCGATCCATGTATCCCAACGAACTGGCCTGGTTTCGAAGTGACTCGCCAATGGCTAGGAGCAACGTACAACATCAAAGTCGTTAACCCAGACTCAGTAAGCAAAGGCGTTAAGTCGATTACCGTGAACGGTGAAGCTGTAAATGGTGCATCTGTACCAGTTCAAGCGGAAGGTTCAGTAAACGAAGTTATCGTTACTCTAGGTTAATCATCTTTTGGGGGAGTCCTTCTCCCCTTTTGATTTATCCGGTGCATTTATGTTTTACAAGTGCATCGGTTCGCTAGCAAAGATTTAAGACGCGGTGGGATGCCGCTCTTATCGAGGATCGAATCATGATCAAATTTGGTACAGGCGGTTGGCGTGCATTTATTGGTGAGGAGTTCACCAAAGATAACGTACGCTTGGTTGCCCAAGCAGTTGCAAACATCACGAATAACGAATCGGTTGCTGATCGCGGTTTTGTGATTGGCTATGACCGTCGTTTTCTTTCCGATAAAGCAGGTCGTTGGTTCGCTGAAGTTCTAGCAGCAAACGGCATTATGGTTAGCTTTATCGACAAATTTGTCCCAACACCTATCGTAATGTTTAAAGCGAAAGAAATGGGCTGCGCATACTCGGCATGTATTACCGCATCACACAACCCTGCCGATTACAACGGCATTAAAGTCTTCATTGAAGGTGGTCGTGACGCAGATGAAATCATCACCCAAAAAATCGAATCACAAATAGACGCGCTCACTGCGCAAGATGTAAAAAGCGTCGACTTTGAACAAGCGGTTGAAGATAAGCTGATTGAAATCATCAATCCGATGAACGAATTCGTTGACTCAATCATCGACTTTATCGACATCGGAGCGATCAAGAAGGCGAATTTACGTGTTTTGATCGACCCAATGTTTGGTGTCGCGAAAAACGCACTGCAAACCGTATTAATCAACGGCCGCTGTGACGTTGATGTGATTAACGATGGCAAAAACCCAGACTTCGGTGGGTTAATGCCTTCGCCAAGCGCTGCAACACTCTACCGTTTGATGCACCTAGTGAAAGAGCAAGGTTACGATATTGGCATCGGTACTGATGGCGATGCGGACCGTCTTGGTATTATCGACGAAAAAGGTAACTTCATTCATCCAAATGAAGTTCTACTGCTGCTTTACTACTACCTACTTGAATACAAAGGCTGGAAAGGCTCCGTGGTACGTAACATCGCAACCACCCACCTTCTCGATAAAGTCGCCGAAGATCATGGCGAGAAATGCTTTGAGGTTCCTGTAGGCTTTAAGCACATCAGCTCCCAAATGGAAGCGGATGACTCACTGATTGGCGGGGAAAGCTCTGGTGGCCTAACCATTCGCGGCCACATCAAAGGTAAAGACGGCGTATTCGCATCAAGCCTATTGGTAGAAATGATTTCAGTAACCGGCAAGAAGCTGTCTGAGTTGCTGGATGAAATCTACGGCAAGTACGGCTATGCCTACATGGCAGAAGGCGATTGCAAGTTCAAACCAGCGCAAAAAGACGTACTGTTCAACAAGATTTATGTTGAAAAGCAGTTGCCTGAGTTCGAGTTTGAAATCGAAAAAGTCAGCTATGAAGATGGTGCGAAAGTCTACTTCAAGAACGGCGGTTGGATCATCGCTCGCTTCTCTGGCACTGAGCCACTGCTACGAATTTTTGCAGAGATGCAAGATAAGGACACTGCGGAACGTGTTCTTCAACAGTTTAAAGACTTCTTGTCTTTATAACTGAACCTTGTGCCCGCTTCGAGCACTATGATGAGAGTCAACGCTGTCTGAAAAGGCGCTCATCAACAGGAGAAGAGCACTTGCCCGGCTCCACAGCCGGGCTTTTTATTGTATGTTGGGAAGTCGTAAACGAGATAGAAAAGATACTCAGGAGCGTTAAGCAAATGCCAGGACGCCTTGCGTTTCAATTTTCACCGCGACGGACTCACCTATATTTAATGCTTGCGAAGCTGTAGCTAACAAACGGTCACCATTCGCGTTAATCACATAACGGCAGTGATCACCCATAAAATGCTGTTCCAATACGGTTACCGAACTATCTTCATCGGATTGAATTTGCACATGCTGCGGTCTTAGCAGTAAAGAGCACTCCGCCTGTACTGGAATATCTTGTTGAGCCGTGGCTTCAACCACGCCCAAGTGGGTTTCATATTCTGAATTCGAAACCCGTTTAGCAGCAAGGTAACTGCCACCACCTAAGAAATCAGCGACAAATTTACTTGAAGGCTGGTAGTAAAGCTCAGATGCTGTGCCATATTGCTCGATGACTCCATTGTTCATCACTGCCATTTTATCGGCGAAAGCAAAAGCCTCTTCACGGCTATGCGTAACAAAAATGGCAGTCACACCTTGGGCCTTAAAAATCTTACGGATCTCACTTATCAACTCATGGCGAACTTGCGTATCAATATTAGAAAACGGTTCATCAAGTAACAATAAGTCTGGGCTGTAAGCTAATGAGCGAGCAATCGCAACACGCTGCTGCTGTCCACCAGACAATTGATGAGGATAACGATCGCCATAACCTTGAAGATGCACGAGTTCTAACATCTCTTGAACTTTGGCATTTTTCTCTTTTGTCGAGCACTGCTTTAAGCCAAAGGCAATGTTTTGCTCCACCGTCAAGTGAGGAAAAAGTGCGTAATCTTGGAAAATCATCCCGATATTACGCTGTTCTGGCGGCAACCAGTTTTCCCCATCATCAATTGTGACGCAATTTAGACTCATTTCGCCTGACGTTAACGGCAATAATCCCGCAACGGCCTTTAATAGTGTTGTTTTCCCACAGCCACTGGCTCCTAGCAAACAGACAATCTGCCCTTGTTCTACCTCAAGAGACAATGATTCGAGTACAGTTTGATCGTCATATTGGCACGTTAGGTTTTTAATTGATAATGCACAGCTCATCAGTGATTTTGCTCCAGTGAACGGTTAACAACAACAAGCGGGATCAACCCAACAAGAACCAACAGAACCGCTGGCAAAGCGGCCAATTCTAAATGCTCATCCGAGGCGAAGTTATAAACGTATGTGGCTAGTGTTTCAAAGTTAAACGGACGAAGTAACAAAGCCGCATTAAGCTCTTTCATCGACTCGATAAACACTAATAAAGCCGCAATCAGTGCACCGCGCTTAACCAGCGGAAAGTGCACGCGCCACAGCATGGCATTGGGCTTACAACCCATAGTGCGCGATGCCATATCTAACGACGGAGAAATTTTATTTAAATTACTTTCGATACTACCAATCGCTACCGCGGAAAAGCGCACAACCATGGCAAATACTAGTGCGAACATGGAACCAGAAAAGATAAGTCCCGGCCTTCCCCACTCCATGGCTTTAGCAGCATCGTTGACACGATGATCCATAAACAGCACAGCGACCATCACACCGATGGCTAGTACCGTTCCTGGTACTGCATAGCCCATAGAAGAAAGACGCATAAATGCCAAGCTTTCTCGTTTACCACTGACTCGATGGGTAAAGTTAACGATCAGTGCGACAGCAACACCAATAATCGCAGCAATAACAGACACAACTAAGCTATTCCATGCGTATTCACGAAACTCTGAGGTCCAACTCTGCGCAAAATAAGTGATCGCATAATCAATCAGCTGTAGTAGCGGCAAAATAAAAGCGACTGAAACCAAGCCCCAACACCAAACCAGTGCGGTCCACTTTTTCCAGCCCGTCAACTCGTAACGAAAATCTTCGTGACTGTTAAATTGGCTTTGAAAAAGCTTTTGTTTACGGCGGCTGTATCGTTCGGCACTAAGAAGCAGTACTACAATGACGAGCATCATGGCAGAAATCTTGGCTGCCGCATTAAGATTAGAGTACCCCAACCAAGTATCGTAGACCGCTGTGGTTAACGTATTCACCGCGAAGTAACTTACCGTACCAAAGTCACCGATGGTCTCCATTGCGACCAATGATAAACCTACTGCGATAGAGGGTCTTACTAACGGCATCGAGATGCGCCAAAAGCTTTCCCATGGAGAGCACTTGAGCAAACGCGCGCTTTGCAATAAAGAGACATTTTGCTCCATAAACGCAGCCCGGCACAATAAATACACGTAAGGATACAACACCAAAGCCAACACAAAGGTCGCACCAGGCAACGTACGAATGTCAGGGAACCAATACTCGCCAGGTCCCCATCCGGTTACATCACGCAAAAAGATCTGAATCGGGCCTGCAAAATCAAACCAATCAGTAAAAATATAACCAATGATATAACCTGGCATTGCAAGAGGTAGCACCAATGCCCACTGCAACCATTTTTCGGTCGGCAGTTTACACATGGCCATTATCCAAGCGCTTGGAATACCAAGAATTAAGGACAGCACCATTACGCCAACAGTTAGCGCAACCGTGTTAAAAATATAAGTCGGCATGACCGTTGCCATTAAATGAGCAAACAAATCATCCGTTTCACCAATTGCGGTGTAGAAGATCGCTAAGATCGGCAAAACCAGTAGCAGAGTTATTACCCCACTACTGGTTTTCCATAAAGAGTGTTTATCTTTCATCGCCTAATTACTGCAAGGCTGTATGAAATACAAATGCTGTTGCAAATACATCTCATATCCTTTAATCAAATGGGGGTACTGTTATACCCCCACAAGGAATTAAAGGTCAAATTTCACTTCATCTAATAGCTTAATTGCCGCTTCGTGGTTGGCTGCAATATCGTCTAGAGAAAGCTTGTCTGCTTTAAAGTCACCCCAAGATTCCACAAGCTCAGAACGCTTCACGTCTTCTTTAACTGGGTACTCGTAGTTAACTTCTGCGTACATTTGCTGCGCTTTGTCACCCGTTAGGAATTCCATTAGCTTCACAGCATTGTCTTTGTTTGGAGAGTACTTAGCCATCGCCATACCAGAGATATTCACGTGAGTGCCTGTAGTCTCTTGGTTAGGGAAGTTGATGTAAACTGCATCAGCCCAAGCTTTTTGCTCTTTGTCGTTAACCATTTTACCTAGGTAGTAGCTGTTACCTAGAGAAACATCACATAGGCCTTCTTTGATCGCTTTAACTTGTGCACGATCGTTGCCTTGTGGTTTGCGAGCAAGGTTTGCTTTCACGCCTTCTAACCACTCTTTGGTTTCTGCTTCGCCATTGTGAGCAATCATTGCTGAAACTAGAGAAACGTTGTACGGGTGCTTACCGCTACGAGTACAAATTTTACCTTTGAACTCTGGCTTAGCTAAGTCTGCGTAGTTGAAATCTGCGCCTAGTTTACCTACGCGATCACGTGATGAATAAACGCTACGAGAACGTAGAGTTAGAGCAAACCACTCATTCTCTTTATCTTGGTATTGAGCAGGTACGTTTTCTTCAATGATTTTGCTATCGACTTTCTGAACTAAACCTTTGTTTGTCAGTTCAGCTAGACGGCTGATGTCTGTCGTAAGAATAACGTCAGCAGGGCTGTACTCACCTTCTTGAGCTAGCTTTTCTGCTAAGCCTTTTTTAGCAAATTTTACGTTTACTTTGATACCAGTTTCTTTAGTGAACTCATTGAACATAGGTTCAACTAGGAAAGGTTGACGGTAAGAGTAGACGTTCACTTCTTCAGCAGCCATTGCTGTTGGAGCTAGAGTAGCGCAAGTTAGTGCTGAAAGAGTTAGCAGTTTTTTCATTGTTTAATCCTTTACCATGCTAATGATAACGTTTATCAGTTGCGTTATTATATGTATGTTCAATAAGAAGACAATGACGAATATTAAAAAACCTGCTCATCGGAGCAGGTTTTATTGTGTTAAGTGTGTAACCATTTATTACAAGCTAATGATTATTTCACCGTAACAAACTCTGGGTAAGCACCAACACCACAATCATGCATGTCCATACCTTCCATTTCTTCATCTTCTGTAACGCGAATCCCAACGGTTGCTTTCAAGATTGCCCACACAACTAGGCTGGCACCAAATACCCAAGCAAAGATAACTACGGCACCTAAAAGCTGTGCACCAAACGTTGCATCACCGTTGCTCAGTGGCACTACCATTAGGCCGAAGAAACCACACACACCGTGAACTGAGATAGCACCTACTGGATCGTCAATTTTAAGTTTATCTAGAGCAATGATACTGAATACAACTAGTGCACCCGACACCGCACCAATCGCAACCGCGTACAGTGGTGATGGCGATAGAGGGTCTGCAGTGATGGCAACCAAGCCAGCTAGCGCGCCATTGAGAATCATCGTTAAATCGGCTTTACCCCAAGTAGTTTTACAAACGAATAGCGCCGCAATTGCACCGGCAGCCGCTGCTGCGTTAGTGTTTAGAAAGATCTGACCTACCGCTGTAGCATTCTCAAAATCTGAAACCATCAACTGAGAGCCACCGTTAAATCCAAACCAGCCAAACCAAAGGATAAAAGTACCCAACGTTGCCAAAGGCATGTTAGAACCTGGAATCGGATAGATTTCACCATTTTTACCGTACTTACCCTTACGCGCGCCAAGCAGTAACACACCAGCAAGAGCAGCAGAAGCACCTGCCATATGTACGATACCAGAACCCGCAAAGTCACTAAATCCAGCTTCTGCTAGGAAGCCTCCACCCCATGTCCAGTAACCTTCCATTGGATAGATAAACGCTGTTAAAATCGCAGAGAAAATCAAGAAAGACCAAAGCTTCATGCGCTCAGCTACCGCACCAGAAACGACGGACATGGCAGTTGCAACGAAGACAACTTGGAAGAAGAAGTCAGACTCTAAAGAGTGGTCGGCCCCTTCACCTTGAGTACCAATTAACGTACCAAATGAAGGTAACCAGCCTCCTTCTCCATTATCGACATACATGATGTTATAACCGACAATCAGAAACATCGTACATGCGATGGCGTACAAACAGATGTTCTTCGTAAGAATTTCTGTTGTGTTTTTAGAGCGCACAAGGCCAGCCTCTAGCATCGCAAAGCCTGCTGCCATCCACATTACCAACGCACCGGAAATGAGGAAGAAAAAGGTGTCAAGTGCGTAACGTAACTCGGTTACTGTTGTTGCTAATTCCATAATAAGTATCTCCAATCCTTTGAATTCTTAAAGTGCTTCTGCGTCCATTTCGCCAGTTCGGATACGCACCGCTTGGTTCAGATCGTAAACAAAAATTTTACCGTCGCCGATTTTTCCGGTTTGCGCAGCTTTTGTAATTGCTTCAACAACGCGATCTACATTGTCTGCGTGAGTCGCGATTTCAATTTTCACCTTTGGTAGAAAATCGACTTGATACTCTGCACCGCGGTACAATTCCGTGTGACCTTTTTGACGACCGAACCCTTTAACTTCTGATACTGTCATCCCTTCGATACCGACATCAGCCAATGCTTCTCGTACATCGTCTAATTTAAACGGCTTAATAATGGCATTGATTATTTTCATTGAGTTATCTCCGAAGCTTTCATCCTGAAACACTTCTTATAATCCAATCTACGTGCCAAGTTTTTAAGTTATTGAATAATAAAAGCTAACCTCAATTTACATATCTATAAACAAAAAGAGCGCACCATATCGGTGCGCCCTTTTCACAAATTTAAAGCAACGGCAGAGAAGTTACCCAAAACTGTGCATTAAATGTTCAAAAAGTCTTTCCACTGTTCGATAAGTGCCATGAAATCCTCTATCCCACAACTTGCTGTACTTTCTGCATTGTAGAAGTCGAACTCACTTTCCATCTCGACATCATATTCATGGGCTAATGCGTTTTCTTGTACAAGAACTTCGTCGCCCTGAATCATCAAGCTAATTTCCGTGCCTGTTAGGTTATGCTCCTGAGAAGGCGCTAAAAATGACCGCTCAATTAGCTTTTCAACTTGTGCAATCTTCATCGGATCTTTGCCAATTTCTTCTTGCAACCAGCGCCCTACAATCTCATGTCCCATGCTACATTTTACGTAGTACTCGCCCATCAACGTGTTACGAATGAATTCAAATTCCACCGAGATTGCCTATTTCGTATCAATTTGGTGCGAGTATAGCGAATTGCTCCCATAAAAAAAGCACCTCATGTGAGGTGCTTTTGAATTGTGCATTTCTGATTATGCTGGTTCTTGGAAGATCACTTCGTCCGCTTTCTTGGTGTATTGATCCATTTTATGGAAGTTCAAGTAGCGGTACGTATCCGTTGCCGTAGCGTCGATTTGCTTCGCGTATTCTAGGTATTCTTCTTTGGTTGGAATCTTACCTAGGATTGCACCTACTGCAGCTAGCTCAGCTGACGATAGGTAAACATTCGCACCAGTACCCAGACGGTTCGGGAAGTTACGCGTTGAAGTCGACATTACTGTTGATTTATCTGCAACACGTGCTTGGTTACCCATACAAAGTGAACACCCTGGCGTTTCAATACGAACCCCTGCACGTCCGAAGATACCGTAGTAGCCTTCTTCAATCAGTTGGTCTTTATCCATCTTTGTTGGTGGCGCTACCCAAAGGCGCGTTGCTAACTGGCCATTGAACTTATCAAGCAATTTACCTGCTGCGCGGAAGTGACCGATGTTCGTCATACAAGAACCGATGAACACTTCATCAATCGCTGTGCCTTGTACTTCAGACAACAAACGAGCGTCATCTGGGTCATTCGGTGCACATAGTACTGGCTCATTGATTTCAGCCATATCGATTTCAATCACATGTGCGTATTCAGCGTCTTTATCTGCTTGCATCAGCTCAGGGTTTGCTAGCCACTCTTGCATTGCTGTAATGCGGCGCTCGATAGTACGGCGATCACCGTAGCCTTCAGAGATCATCCACTTCAGCATCACGATGTTAGAGTTTAAGTACTCTTCGATCGACTCTTGAGACAATTTCACAGTACAACCTGCCGCCGAACGCTCTGCAGATGCATCAGAAAGCTCAAATGCTTGCTCAACCGTTAGCGTTTCTAAGCCTTCAATCTCAAGGATACGGCCAGAAAATTCGTTGATCTTGCCCGCTTTCTCTACCGTTAGTAGACCTTGCTGAATCGCGTAGTAAGGGATGGCATGAACAAGATCACGCAGTGTAATACCCGGTTGCATTTCACCTTTAAAACGAACCAAGATTGACTCTGGCATGTCTAGCGGCATAACGCCTGTCGCAGCTGCAAAGGCAACCAAGCCCGAGCCTGCTGGGAATGAAATACCCAGAGGGAAACGAGTATGTGAGTCCCCACCCGTACCGACAGTATCCGGTAGTAGCATACGGTTTAGCCATGAGTGGATAATACCGTCACCAGGACGAAGAGATACACCACCGCGGTTCATAATAAAGTCCGGAAGTGTATGGTGAGTGTTAACGTCTACTGGTTTTGGATAAGCCGATGTGTGACAGAAAGACTGCATGACAAGATCAGCAGAGAAGCCGAGACACGCCAAGTCTTTAAGTTCATCACGAGTCATAGGGCCAGTAGTATCTTGCGAACCTACTGTCGTCATTTTCGGCTCACAGTAGGTTCCAGGACGGATGCCTTCTACGCCACATGCTTTACCAACCATTTTCTGTGCAAGCGTGTAGCCTTTACCAGAATCTGCGATTTCACCAGGTTTGCGGAATACGTCCGAAGGCTCAAGACCTAGCGATTGACGCGCTTTGTCTGTCAAACCACGACCGATGATCAATGGGATACGACCACCAGCACGAACTTCATCAATCAGTACTTCTGTTTTTAGCGAGAACTCAGCTAGAACCTCACCAGTTTCGTGGTTGCAAACTTTACCTTCATATGGGTAAACATCGATAACATCGCCCATGTTGAGCTTAGTTACGTCAACTTCGATTGGTAGTGCGCCAGCATCTTCCATTGTGTTAAAGAAGATAGGGGCAATTTTGCCACCAAGCACATACCCACCAGCTCGTTTGTTTGGAACGTAAGGGATATCATCACCCATAAACCAAAGCACTGAGTTGGTTGCAGATTTACGTGAAGAGCCAGTACCAACAACATCACCAACGTAAACCAATTGATGACCTTTGTCTTTTAACTCTTCAATTTGCTTGATCGGACCAATAGTACCCGGTTGATCAGGGTTTATTCCTTCACGCTCGTTTTTAAGCATCGCCAGTGCGTGTACTGGGATATCAGGACGAGACCAAGCGTCAGGTGCAGGTGAAAGGTCATCCGTGTTCGTTTCACCTGTTACTTTAAATACGGTTAGAGTGACTTTTTCTTCAAGCTTAGGCTTAGAAAGGAACCACTCAGCATCAGCCCATGATTGAAGTACTTTCTGTGCATGCGCATTGCCTGCTTTTGCTTTCTCTTCTACGTCATAGAAAGCATCAAACATTAGCAGCGTATGAGACAGCGCTTTTACTGCGATCTCTGCCAGTGCTTCATCATCCAATAGCTCAACTAGCGGTTCGATGTTGTAACCACCTTGCATAGTGCCTAGCAGTTCAGCCGCTTTTTCACGACTCACTAATGGTGATTTAACTTCACCTTTTGCTACTGCTGTTAGGAAACCCGCTTTTACATAAGCAGCTTCATCAACACCTGGAGGGATACGGTTTTCAAGTAGGTCAAGAATGACTTTTTCTTCACCTTGCGGGGGATTTTTCAGAAGTTCTACAAGTCCAGCAACTTGTTCTGCGTCTAGCGGTTTAGGAACAACTCCTTCAGCAGCACGCTCTTCGACGTGTTTACGGTAGGCTTCAAGCACGACTTTTTCCTCTCATTGCGGTTCCTCCTCTATTATTACTATTGTTAAAGTAAAGGAGTGAACATCCTTGGAAACTTGGCTCTCCATTGCCCTTGTTTTCATTCAATTATGATTGAGAAACAGCGCCGTAGAGGCCAAACTGTGGGCAAAATAATAGCAAATTTAACCTTAAATTAAAATCTTATCATTTTGACCAACATAGCAACTTACGACTAAAGTTCTGCTAATTTTGACCAAATATGCCAAGTTTTTGCTTTCTCATACCCGATTAATTAAACGATGTTCCTACGATCAAATACACAGCATCCAAATCTTGCTCGGTACGACCGTATGCCAACATTATTGGTCCTATTGGTGAGTCAACACCAAAGAAGATGGAGCCAGCATTGTAAAGCGGCGCTTCGTTTAGTTTCAGATCATTATCAGACCAAACACCGCCATATTCGACCGATGCGCCCAGGTAGACTGGAGCTTCAAACAATCCGAAATCATTATCAAACCACTTATATCGGTACACCAAACTGCTGAAAAATAAGTTCTGTCCGATCAGGCTATTTCTTGGGATTCCCGATAGGCTTAAGAAGCCGCCCAACTCTCTGGGATCAAGCGGTAAAGATGAGTTTTTACTCTCTACAAAACTATATTCAGCATGTCCGACTAAAGTATGACGCTGATGACTCACTGCACCTTTAAATCGTGCAGAGATTTCATAAACGGTATCTTCAATAATTTTGTCAGTTTCTAAAAGGCTAACGCCTTGAGGACTTTGATCATGAGACACTAAATATTCGAGATCGACTAAAAGCCCACGAGTCGGAAATGCGAAATCATCAAGTGTATCTAGGCGATAATTGGCAAACAGGCCACGACGTTCAAAATCCAATTTACCAGCAGAAGCCAAAGTAGAAAGCTCAATATCTCCGGTTGAGTAGCGAGCGCCAAATCGAAGTTCTTGCCACAATGTGGGTTGGATACCTATCGCTAACTCTGTTGTAAAATCATCGTAAGTGACCGGAAAAAAGTCATTTACTGACTCTAAATCTGGTGCTTGAGGCTCTGTTAAAGGTAAGTTTCGGCTCTCACTACCATAGGAAATTCGCCCCGATACAAAAAGTTCTTGGCTAGATAAAACAGGGGAATACAACTCAGCTTCAATCAGCTTATCCGTGCCCATTTCTACGTTGAACGCCAACTCCGCGCCATGAGAGTTTAAATTGGTAAAGTTGGTCGATATTCCTATGCCGTACTGGCTATCTGTATCGAAGTCATCTTCAAGAAAAAATCGGAAGTTGAGATAATTAGGCCCCCACGACTTCTCGTTAACATCAAAAACCAACAATGTCTCACCATCAACCTCTTCAAAGTGATAAGTGATGAGCTCGAACCGATCTAACGCGTAGAGGTTTTCAACGGCTTTCTCAATTTCGGCCGTTGAAATACGACGTCCGGTTTCTAATTCAATACGATTCGTCAACAACACATCGCTGTAGTGCGTGTTATTAACAATCACTATGTCATCAACCACACGCTGATCGCCATAAATCAAAGTTTTACGAACTTCTTGTTTGCGATCGATGTATTTTTGATAGTCCGCATTGGACAAGCGCAACCCTTTCAGCTTGTCTTTTAACTGCTTGGTAATATTGTACCCAGCTTGAAAAGCCCAAGGCATTTTGTCGAACTCGACAGTTTCCATGGTGCCCACATTGGGACGAATATAGATATCTTGAGGTTCAAGCTCGTCCACTTGCTGTTGTGTACTACGACGAACGAGATAGTTAGAGAGTTGGTCCGCGACAGTAAACAGCCCCGTAAATTCATCTTCGGTTTTGTAGTCGGTGCTAATATCGACGGCAATAACGACATCAGCCCCCATGGCGCGAGCCACATCGACAGGCATGTTATTGACGACACCGCCATCGACAAGCATATGGCCATTGAGCTTATAGGGAGGAAGCGCTCCTGGTACAGACATGCTAGCCATCATGGCGTCCACAAGGTAACCATTGCCCAGTACGACTTCTTCTAGGGCAAGAATATCTGTCGCAACAGAACGATAGGGAATGGCAAGATCATCAAAAGAATCGAATCGCCCTAAGTTCCCTGTAGTCTCACGCAATACTCGCAACATGTTCTGGCCTTGCACCACACCCGTTGGTGCTCGTACCTCACCGAACCTTAAGCCGAGATCGGTATTAATTTGATAGCGGTCTTCATACTCTTTGTCACGAACTCGACGTTGGCTACGGTCAACACGATCTCGATAACCGCTGCCCCAATCGACGGTGTAGATAAAACTCTCAATTTCATCAGCACTCATCCCCGTGGCATAGAGCCCACCCACATAGGCGCCCATACTGGTACCGGTCACAATATCGACAGGGATCTGCATTTCTTCCAATGCTTTTAAAACCCCAATGTGTGCCGCCCCTTTCGCTCCGCCACCAGCGAGCACAACCGCCACCTTTGGTCGAGGTTCCAAGTCATCCGTTTTTGTTAGAGAGTTTGCGAGGGAAACAGAAGGAGTGATCATCAAAAAGGTACTAACCCAAAGCGCAAAGTTGCGAACCGATGGGCTTGATAACAGCTTTTTGAACATTCACTTCTTCCTTTATTGAATATCTGATCAAGTAGGGCGTGCTAGCAGTACTGTACTAACACGCCCTAATATGTACTAAGAATTAATCAGATAAACAAGCTAATGTTGTTGATTTGGCGATGCTACCAATCAAATATGCTATTTAACCAGTTTGATTTCTTCTCACACTGTTGCTTTATCTGACCGGTTTTATCCCAAACCGGCAGTTTGTAATCACTACGGCAGTTCATTTCTAAACCTCCATCAGATGTAGGCTTGAACCCTAATGTGGTGATTTCTCTTGGCCATGGGAGCTCTAAGCGCTCAGGAATACGCTGCTTCAAGTACTCTGCGTACACTCGTAATGCACCACTCGACCCCGTTAGATTCACGGGTTTATTATCGTCGCGGCCTAGCCAAATTGTCGTCACCTCACGACCATCAACACCGACAAACCAACTATCGCGGTTGTCATTACTGGTACCCGTTTTTCCTGCCAATGCAGCCCAACCAAACTGGCTTTGTAAGAAGCGGCCAGTGCCTTGAGCAACCCCTTGTTTCATCGCGTAGGTCGTTAGCCATGCAGCTTGTTCATCCACGGCTCTTGATGAACGAGGCAAGGATTGATACAGCACATTACCTTCCATATCCATGACTGAGCGCAGAGCGGTCAGTTTTGCACGCTTACCTGAATTCGTCAGAGTCTGATACATCTGTGCGACTTCGAATGGCGTCAAAGAAAACGAACCCAAAAACATCGAAGGCACTGGGCGAATTTCGTCTTTGTTCACGCCCAAACGCTCTAAAGTATTGGAGACTTCAGGAATGCCAAGTGCCATACCTAAGCGCACGGTTGGTACGTTAAGTGATTTCGCTAAAGCAATGTAAAGTGGCACATCACCACGATATTTTCTATCGTAGTTGCGCGGCGTCCATACGTTACCTTTACTGCTCTTCAGACTTAACGGCGTGTCGTGTAGCGTCGTGCCTAGGTTGTATTTATCCGGTTGTTCTAGAGCCGTTAAGTAAATCGCTGGTTTCACTAAAGAACCAATTGGACGACTGGCATTGAGCGCGCGGTTAAAGCCTTCATAACCGACACGTTTACCACCAACCATCGCACGGATTTCACCACTATGGCGATCAACGGCCACAGCAGCGGCTTCTAACTCTTTACCACCCCGTTTAGCTAGTTCTGGGATCTTTTTCGCGATAGCTTGTTCCATTTTGCTTTGCGATACTGGGTCCAGAGACGTAAACACGCGCAGTCCGGTCTCTGCTTTAAATCGCTCCCCAACTTTTTCTTTTAATTCAATGCTCAATTGTTGGAAATAAGCTGGCTGACGGCTCGCAATACGTGGCTTGCTTTGCGTATCGAGTGGACGACTTACAGCTTGTTCATACTGCTCTGAAGTCAACATGTTTTGCTGCATTAACAGGCGCAGAACGAGATCACGACGCTCTTTCGTTCTCTCAGGGTAACGAATTGGGTTGTAGTAAGACGGTCCTTTTACCATCCCAACTAACATCGCCAATTGATCGATTCGCAACTCCTGAATTGGCTGCCCAAAATAGTAACGCGACGCCAAGCCAAACCCGTGGATCGCTTCACCTCCACTTTGACCTAGGTACACTTCGTTTAGGTAGGCTTCTAAGATACGATCTTTGCTGTAACGGTAATCCAAAATTAGCGCGATATACGCTTCTCGAACTTTACGCCACAGTGTTTTATCACGAGTCAAAAACAGGTTTTTTGCCAATTGCTGAGTCAGCGTACTACCACCTTGAACAGTACGACCCGCCTTAATGTTCGCAACCAATGCACGTGCAATCGCGAGCGGTGACACCCCGTCATGTTGATAAAAATCCCGGTCTTCGGTCGCAAGCAGTGCATCCACCAAAATTTCAGGGAACTGATCACGACGTAAGAAAAGGCGCTGTTCATCACGGTCTTTCTCCAGCATGCCCAACATCTTCGGTTCTAGGCGCAAGTAACCAAGGTCTCCTCGAGATTCTAAAGACTGAATACGTTGCAAGCCGGAATCAGAGAAATGCAGCATAATGTGACGATCCGGCTCGGGACCATCGGCAAACTCGAATGGACGACGAATCAATTCAATCCGAGTGGAAGAAGAGGAATATTCGCCTGGGTAACGAGGTTGACTCACTTTACGGTAATTCAAAACATCTAGCTCGTTGCGCAGTTCTTGGATGGTGATATTCTCACCAGGGCTTAGATTCAAGATACGGGCATAAACCACCGTTGGCAGC
Source organism: Vibrio sp. Vb0888 (assembly GCF_033338835.1). NCBI lineage: Bacteria > Pseudomonadati > Pseudomonadota > Gammaproteobacteria > Vibrionales > Vibrionaceae > Vibrio > Vibrio sp. Vb0888. The sequence goes on along the minus strand of NZ_JAWOTL010000006.1, from coordinate 132,315 downwards.
TCAAACAGCTGACCTTCAAAGCGTTCTTTCACCACACTATCTAAGTAAATCCCAACAAACAGCAAAACAGCGGCAAGTGCAACGCCAGCTTTCCAGCTAAACGACCACAGAACTTTCAACCACGAACGTTTCTCGTTAGTCGGCTTTTTACTCGGCGTACGTCGAGTCTGTTTTGCGGTTCCTTTATTGGTTGTACTTTTCTTCGCTGGCGCTTTTTTCGCGCTAGGCTTCTTGCTGTCAGTCATTATTCAATTGTCTTTTTGTTTTCGTTGTTGCTACATGATTGGCAGGATCATCTGGCCAAACGTGTTTTGGGTAGCGCCCTTTCATCTCTTTTTGAACGTCTTTGTAGCTTCCGTTCCAGAAAGCCGCCAAGTCCGACGTTACTTGCAATGGACGTTGTGCCGGTGAAAGCAGTTCAAGCACCAAACGCTTGCGGCCAAGAGCCACCGTTGGGGAACCACTCTCCCCAAATACTTCTTGCATACGCACCGATAATATCGGCTCGTGGCCATATTGGTAACGGATACGCTTCTTTGAACCTGTGGGTAGTTGGTAATGCTCAGGTAACCATTCATCCAGTTGTTGATTGAGTGGCCAACCTAATAGAGCATTAAGCGCTTCGACCAAGTTTATCTTGCTCAGGTCTTTAACCGAGCTGACAGACGTCATGTATGGTTCTAACCACTCCTCTAATGAATCCAGCAAACTGGCTTCATCAAACACTGGCCATGACTGCTCAGGTAACCATTCCACCGCACAACGAATCCGAGCCAACAAGCTCTCCGCTGCCGGTGTCCAGTTTAGACTCTGTAAGCCCTGGCGGCGGACATACGTGAGTAAAGCTTGTGTCATTTTTTCTTTGCCCGGGCTTGGCAACGGCTCGCGTTCAACGACCAGCAGACCGAGTTTTGTTTGTCGCTCAGCTATTAGACGGCCTCTTTTTTCATCCCAGTCCACTACTTCTTCAGACGAAAATAGCGTATCAAAGGTCGTTCGCAATATATTGACATCCAATTCACATGCCGAATGAATTTGACTTGAGTTAGAATGAGAACGCATTAAGTCAACGGCAACCAAATACTCACAGCCACCTAGCATGTCTTCCTGACGACATTCTGCACCATGACCATTAGCCAAAGTAAATCGCCCAAATTGATTTGTGCGCTGCTGCGCAATGCGATCTGGAAATGCCAAACTTAACACCAGCGGTAATGCATCTTCATCCACGCCTTTCAGGTCAAATACCGTATCCAATTTGTACGCTAGAGATTGAGCACGCTTGAACAACATCGACTTTTTTGGATGAGTACCAACAAGCCAACGATGCAAGCTATGAGCGATATTGGTAACACTCCTCTCTGGCTCTTCAATCAGTGCGACCGCCGCCAAAGCAGCATTTAACATCTTATCACTGTAAGATTGCGCTTTAATTAGCATCGCAGCCGCACGAGGCTCAACGCCTAGTTCATGCGCCTGTTTTCCTTCGGACGTTAATTGCCCTTTTTCCGTCAGTAGTCCCAATGACACCAATAGCTGCTTCGCTTGTTCCAATGACGCATTAGCTGGAACATCAAGCCACTTTAGATCGTGGATATCACTCGCTCCCCAAAAGGCAAGCTCCATAACTAAACTAGCCAAATCGGAATGCAAAATTTCGGGTTGGGGAACCAGCGGTTGCTGCTTGAACTGGCTTTCAGAATAAAGACGAACACAAATGCCCTCTTCTATTCGTCCCGCTCGTCCTGCACGCTGAATCGCTGAAGACTGTGCAATGCGTGTTTGCTCTAAGCGTGTTAAACCGTTTTTCAAATCAAAGCGGGCAACACGCTCTAACCCAGAATCAACGACGAGGCGAATGCCTTCAATCGTTAGTGAAGTTTCTGCAATGTTGGTCGCTAGAACGACTTTACGCTTACCTTGTTCTGCTGGCGTAATCGCTTTTTGTTGATCTGCAAAACTCAGTTGACCATAAAGTGGGCATACGTCGATATCATCCGCTAAATGAGACAACCGCTCTTCAACTTGTTTTATGGCACCAACACCCGGTAGGAAAGCTAACAAAGATCCAGACTCTTTGTTCATAAGACTTTCTATTGTTTTTGCCATACTCGTAGGTAAATGCTCGTTCACACCTAACGGCTGGTAGCGCATTGCCACATCAAAGCTCCGCCCTTCAGATTCAATGTAACTGGCTTCCGGCAACAACGATTGTAATGCTTGTTGGTCAAGCGTTGCCGACATTACCACCAGCTTGAGATCGTCTCGCAATGCCTCTTGAACTTCTAAACTGAATGCCAAAGCGGTATCGGCATGAATGCTGCGTTCATGAAACTCATCAAAGATCAGTAGATCAACCCCATCCAGTTCAGGGTCAGTTTGGATCATCCTGGTCATGATCCCTTCGGTCACGATCTCCAGCTGCGTTGCAGAACTTACCTTTGCCTCGCCACGAACTCGATAACCCACGCGTTGACCAACTTGTTCTCCCAATTGCTCAGCAAGATAACGGGCAATGTTACGCGCCGCGAGTCGTCTTGGCTCAAGCATGATGATTTTTCCAGCAACCGAATGATTTAAGAGTAACTGCAAAGGGAAGTAAGTCGACTTACCGGCACCAGGCGCCGCTTTTAAGATCACTTGATGTTGATTTTTGACCGCCGTCAGCAACTCAGGCATCACGGCTTCAATCGGCAATTGTGACAAAGGAAATACCTTATGGTGTAATGGTGGCAACATTGTACATAAAAAATTTTTTGTCTAAATAAGCAAATGCATTTCACACCCGCTTTAGAGTCCGCCACTCTACTCAAACGTTATAAACGCTTTCTTGCCGATATCGAGCTCGATACTGGTGAAATCCGTACAATCCACTGCGCAAATACAGGTGCAATGACGGGTTGTGCAACGCCCGGAAACAAAGTTTGGTTTTCTACTTCCGACAACCCGAAACGAAAATACCCCAATAGTTGGGAGTTGAGTGAGACCGAACAAGGCCACCGTATTTGTATCAACACCGCGCGCGCCAATCAATTAGCCGTAGAGGCTATTGAAAATAATGTCATTTCAGAGCTTTATGGTTATGACACACTTCAAACTGAGGTGAAATACGGCAATGAAAATAGCCGAATTGATATCTTGCTCAGCGCAGACGACAAGCCAAAGTGCTATATAGAAGTGAAAAGCGTCACTCTTCTTGATGAGACCGACTCTACTGGACAAGGATACTTCCCAGATGCGGTCACGACTCGGGGACAAAAACACCTGAGAGAGCTCACAGAAATGGCACAAAATGGAAGTAGAGCCATACTTTTATTCACTGTTTTACATTCAGGTATTGAAAAAGTATCCGCGGCGCACCATATAGACGCGAAATATTCACTATTACTCAAACAAGCACAAGACGCTGGAGTGGAAGTTCTCTGCTACAAAGCTGAACTGAGCGATACTGGAATGAAGCTGATTTCCGCTATTGATTTTATCAATTAAGAGAAAAAATGATGTCGTCTTCACATTGACGATAACTTTGCGATTCAGTATTTGCTTGCACCGCCTCTTTTTGCTATAGATACCCGCCTTAAATTGACTGCGTAGCAGTTGACTAGGTGTAAGTAGGAGATGCTGTATGCCAGAATCAAAGAAGAAAACGATAGGCATCCTAGCCATTGCCGGCGTGGAGCCATATCAGGAAAAACCTGGTGAAGAGTACATGTCACCAGAGCAGGTTGAACACTTTACGAAAATCTTAACAGCTTGGCGCGACCAGCTAAGAGCTGAAGTGGATCGTACTGTTCACCACATGCAGGACGAAGCAGCAAACTTCCCAGATCCAGTTGACCGCGCCTCTCAAGAGGAAGAGTTCAGCCTAGAACTGCGTAACCGTGACCGCGAACGCCGTTTGATCAAGAAGATTGAAAAGACTTTGGATAAAATCAAAGAAGACGATTTTGGCTTCTGTGAGTCTTGTGGCGTAGAGATTGGCGTTCGCCGTCTTGAAGCACGTCCAACCGCTGACCTTTGTATTGACTGTAAAACACTTGCAGAAATCAAAGAGAAGCAAATGCAAGGTTAATCACCCAGCATTATGATTGTTGAAGGGAGCTCAGGCTCCCTTTTTGTTTTGGCTATCTTCGCACCCTATTTGTTTACTAAATTCGAGATACACGCATGACACGCTATGTAGGTCGATTCGCCCCATCTCCTTCTGGTCCACTGCATTTTGGTTCACTGATTGCCGCTCTTGGCAGTTATTTTCAAGCGAAAGCACAAAACGGAGCTTGGTTAGTACGTATTGAGGACTTAGACCCACCAAGAGAAATGCCAGGTGCAGCGCAACTTATCCTAGAGGCACTCAAGGCCTATCAGCTGCATTGGGATGGAGAAGTGGTATACCAGAGCGAACGTCACGACCTTTACCAAGCTCAAATAAACAAATGGCTCGAAAATGGGGAAGCCTATTATTGCCAATGTACTCGTAAGCAAATTAAAGAGCATGGCGGTTTTTATCCTGGCACTTGCCGCGATAAAAACTTGAAAGACGGCGCGATTCGCCTAAAAATGACCAAGCCTGTCGCTCATTTCCTCGACCAAAAGCGGGGAACCATTACTATTCCAGAGCAACTCGTTAATGAAGATTTCATTATTAAACGTCGAGATGGATTATTTGCTTATAATCTTGCGGTAGTATTGGACGACATCGACCAAGGCGTCACAGAAGTAGTGCGAGGTGCAGACTTAATCGAGCCGACAGGGCGTCAAATTAGCCTGTACCAAATACTTGGTCAGCCTGAAGTTAGCTACTTGCATTTACCATTGGCGATGGACAACAACGGCAATAAATTGTCGAAACAAAATCACGCGACGGCTATTGATATAGATACACCAAAACCTACTCTATTGCGCGCCATGACATTTTTAGGTTTCGAGATACCTGAAACCGTAAGGGCGGCCAACATAGAAGATATTCTTCGTTGGGGCTGCGAAAACTGGCGCTTGGAACAGCTTCCAGCAGAGATCGAGATCACACCGTGATTCTCAAATGGCATTGTGTAGGCTATCATTAGCCGCAAATTAGGCCCTAGAGGCGTATAAAACTAACCAAAGCAAGATTGGATTAAACCCAGTTATTGCCAGATGCACATGAATACAAACGACTATACACCAAGCGAACCTGCCACAATTCCAGAGCTCGCTCTCAATGTAATAACTCGTGAAGAGCACAACATTTCGCGTAAGCAGATCAGTGATAATGCGCTGAAGGTACTGTACCGCCTAAATGGTGCTGGTTTCGATGCTTTTCTTGTGGGTGGCGGGGTTCGAGACTTACTGCTTGGACAAAAACCAAAAGATTTTGACATTGCGACCAACGCAACGCCGGAACAGATCAAACAGCTATTTCGTAACTGCCGTTTGATTGGTCGCCGCTTCCGCTTGGCTCATATTATGTTTGGCCGAGACATCATTGAGGTTGCGACATTCCGTGGTCACCACCAAGAGCAAAAGAATAAGAGCATTTCTCAGCAATCAAAAGAGGGTATGCTGCTGCGTGACAACGTCTACGGCACCATCGATGAAGATGCTGAGCGCCGTGATTTCACGATTAACTCGATGTACTACAACATCGCAGATTACTCGATTCACGACTACGCACGTGGTATTGAAGATTTAGAAGATCGCCTAATTCGACTGATTGGTGATCCAGAAACACGCTACCGTGAAGACCCTGTGCGCATGCTGCGTGCGGTTCGTTTCGCGGTAAAACTAGACTTTGATATTGAAGAAGACACCGCAGCGCCAATCGAACACATGGCACCGTTGCTCGGTGACATTCCGTCAGCGCGTCTTTTTGAAGAGTCACTCAAATTATTGCAATCCGGTCATGGCTTAGAAACCTACCACCTACTGCGTGAGTACAACCTATTCCAGCAACTATTCCCGACGATTGCAGCGCACTTTACAGAAGATTACTCCTCTCACACTGAGCAGATGTTGGATCTTGTCCTAGATTCTACCGACATGCGCATCGAAGATGGGAAACGCATCAATCCAGCATTTATGTTTGCTGCAATGCTGTGGTACCCACTGTGTGCGAAAGCCGATGAACTGATGGAAGAGCGCAACTTAGGCCATTACGACGCCATTATGGAAGCGAGCAACATCATTCTTGACGAGCAAGTTCGCACAATTGCCATTCCAAGACGCCACACCGCAACCATTCGCGAGATTTGGCAGTTACAGCTTCGTCTTCCACGACGTAACGGTAAACGTGCATTCCGTCTTATGGAGCTCAATAAATTTAGAGCTGGCTTTGATTTTCTTGAAATGCGCGGTGAAATTGAAGGTGGTGACACTCAGAAGCTTGCCAAGTGGTGGGAAACTTTTCAAAATGCAGGCCGAGAAATGCGTCAAGCAATGGCTGCCGACTTAGACGGTCAATCACCGAAAACAGGCCAGCGCCGCCGTAAAACTTATCGCAAGAAAAAGAGTAAGCCCAAATCATGATTACAGCGTACATTGCGGTAGGCAGTAACTTGGCTGATCCTGTCAGCCAAGCGAAGCAAGCGATTGAAGCATTAAAAACGCTGCCTAAATCAGAGTTTGTTCAAGCTTCTTCGCTATACAGCAGCACGCCAATGGGGCCACAAAACCAACCGGATTACATCAATGCGGTTGTGTCTATTAACACCAGTTTGACGCCTATTGAATTGCTCAATTGCACACAAGCTATAGAGCAAGAACAAGGGCGTGTCCGTAAAGACGAACGCTGGGGACCAAGAACCTTGGACCTCGACATTGTGCTTTATGGCAATGAGGTGATTAATTCCGAGAGGCTGATCGTTCCTCATTATGGAATGAAAGAGCGTGAATTCGTACTCTACCCTCTTGCGGAAATTGCACCAAGTTTACAACTCCCTGATGGGACCGAGGTCTCTAAACTACTGGAACAAGTAGATAGAAACGGCCTCAGTATCTGGCAGTCATAGCCAACTCCTAGTAAGGATAAAACCATGAAAAAAATGACCATCAACGACCTAATCAAGTGGAAGCAAGAAGGTCGTAAATTTGCTACTTCAACCGCTTATGATGCGAGCTTTGCCCAACTGTTTGAAAGCCAAGAAATGCCAGTACTTCTTGTCGGTGATTCTCTAGGTATGGTTTTGCAAGGTCACAACGATACTCTACCAGTAACGGTCGATGATATCGCTTACCATACTCGTTGCGTACGCGCTGGTAGCCCAAATTGTTTGTTGATGGCAGACATGCCATTCATGAGCTACACCACCCCAGAGCAAGCTTGCGAAAATGCGGCTAAACTGATGCGTGCTGGTGCCAATATGGTAAAAATTGAAGGTGGTGACTGGCTTGTCGACACGGTGAAAATGCTCACTGAACGATCAGTTCCAGTTTGTGCTCATCTTGGTTTAACTCCTCAAGCTGTTAATATTTTTGGTGGTTACAAAATCCAAGGTCGCGATCAAGAAAAAGCAGACCGCATGGTAAAAGACGCATTAGCACTGCAAGAAGCAGGCGCTCAAATCGTCTTACTAGAATGCGTACCAGCTGAGCTTGCTGAACGTATTACGCAAGTGCTTGACGTTCCTGTTATCGGTATTGGTGCAGGTAACGTAACAGATGGTCAAATTCTCGTAATGCATGATATGTTTGGTATTTCTGCCAACTACATGCCGAAATTCTCCAAAAACTTTCTTGCTGAAACAGGTGATATGCGCAAAGCCGTTACTAAATACATTGAAGATGTAGCCAACGGTGTATTCCCAGACGACGCTCATACCATTGCCTAGAGGATAAATGCATGCAAACTTTTGCGGAAATCTCAGCAGTTCGTGAACACCTTAAAACCTTTAAACGTGAAGGTCGTAAAGTGGCGTTTGTCCCTACCATGGGCAACCTTCACGAAGGCCACTTAACTTTAGTGCGTAAAGCACGCGAATACGCTGATATCGTTGTCGTAAGCATCTTTGTTAATCCGATGCAGTTTGATCGTGCAGACGATTTAAATAATTACCCACGCACGCTAGAGGAAGACTTAAGCAAGTTAACCTCTGAAGGGGTCGATGTGGTATTTACGCCAACACCAGAAGTTATCTACCCTGAAGGTCTGGATAAGCAAACCTTCGTCGATGTCCCTGGCCTATCAACAATTCTTGAAGGCGCGTCTCGACCAGGTCATTTCCGTGGCGTGACGACGATAGTGAATAAGCTGTTTAACATCGTACAACCGGATGTCGCGTGCTTCGGCGAGAAGGACTTCCAACAACTTGCTGTTATCCGCAAGATGGTTGATGACCTAGCAATGGACATTGAAATCATCGGTGTACCAACCGTACGTGAAATGGACGGTTTAGCAATGAGTTCACGCAATGGCTTGCTTACGCTGGACGAGCGTCAACGTGCGCCTGTACTTGCTCGTACAATGCGTTGGATCAGCAGTGCCATTCGCGGTGGCCGCGATGACTACGCATCGATCATCGAAGATGCAAGCGACCAACTTCGAGCTGCAGGTCTGCACCCTGATGAGATCTTCATTCGTGATGCTCGTACATTACAAGTGATCACACCAGAAACGACACAAGCTGTCATTCTGATGTCTGCGTTCCTAGGCAAAGCTCGCCTTATCGATAACCAAACGGTAGATATGGTTGTCGAAGCGAAGGAAGAAGCTGAATCTAACAATACAAACTCAGAGAGCGCAGAGTAAGCTCTGAGTCATAAAAGTAAAAAGGTCGACTCTTAGTCGACCTTTTTTATACTCTACGTATAGACGCAATCTAACCCTTCAGGGCGAGTTTTAAACCGCTTGTGCAGCCACATCCACGCTGGAATATCACGTTTTATCATTTTCTCAAGCTCTTGGTTCAAGATGCTTGCCGCTTTAACCGCATTACGTCTCTCGAAACGCTCGCTAATATCTTTTCCAATGTACAGCGTGTAATGGTGATTTTTACTCACTGTAACGCCAGATATAACCGCGCACTTTGTTGCATCAATGAGAACACTAGACCCAACGGTACTCGCCGCTTGTTCAACAGCAAAAAACGGCGCAAAAACAGAATGGCTAACGCCATAATCATGGTCGGGCAAATACCAAAGTCGATGACCATTCTTCAGAACTTTGAGCATTGATTTCACGTCTTTTCGATCAATCATTTGATGTCCAAAACGAGTTCGACCTCGATGTTGAATAAACTCATAAGCAGGATTCGAATTTGGGCGATAAACGCCATAACCTTGGGCAAACTGGCTAAAAATACGAGCGGTTATCTCCAAGTTTAAATGGTGACTGCACACCACCAACACACCACGTCCATTCTTTTCCTCAGCGAGTAAACGATCTTTTCCAACAATAGAGGTTATCCGACGTATCCGCCAATCTGGCCAAAACCAAGCGATACCGGTTTCGATGATCGCCATTCCAGTATATTGAAAGTTTTTTCGTACTACGTCCTTACATTGCCAATCCGTAAAATCAGGGAAACACAGCTGGAGATTACGCAGAGCGATCTTGTATCGGCGCTTCATTACATGCATCGCAATACAGCCGATGCTTCTACCTAAGATTCGCAATACTACGTATGGCAGTACATTAACAAGAATCGCTAAAGATCCAAATGCCAGCCATACAGACCAATATTTGGGCTTAAGTAACTGATAGGAGAAAGGCGGCGGCGGGACAATATTCATAGGATCACTCATTTATTACAAATGATTGAAACCTACCATGATAAAAACCGAAAAATTGTATGGGTATGTATTGTTATGCATGCGAAAGAGCAGCGTGAATCGCCGCTCTTTGCTTTATGAGAATGGCTTAGCTTCTTAGCCCAATCCCTTTGGTTACTAGATAATGCGCAATGGCATACAGTGCAACAACAAACACTGCAAGTACACTAAATGAAGTGATAATGCCTACATCCGAGACACCTAAAAAGCCGTAACGGAACGCATTCACCATGTAGACGATTGGGTTGATCTTAGAAACGCCTTGCCAAAATTCAGGCAGAAGACTAATCGAATAAAAGACACCTCCCAAGTAAGTTAGAGGAGTCAATACAAACGTAGGGATGATCGAAATATCATCAAATGTTTTTGCGTAAACCGCATTGATCAAGCCACCGAGAGCAAATACCACCGACGTCATGAAGACAGTCGCGACAATAATGCCCCAGTGCTCCACTTGCAAATCAACGAACAAAAGTGACACACAAGTAACAATTGCACCGACCAACAAACCTCGAGTCACGCCGCCCATCACATAGCCAGCAATAATCACATAGTTTGGTACCGGTGCCACCAGCAGTTCTTCAATATTCTTCTGTAGCTTTGCACTAAAGAATGAAGACGCAACATTCGAGTATGAGTTGGTGATCACCGACATCATGATCAAACCTGGAACAATGTACTCCATGTAACTAAAGCCGCTCATCTCACCAATTCGAGAGCCAATAAGATTGCCGAAAATGATGAAGTACAACGTCATCGTAATGGCTGGCGGCACTAAGGTTTGCACCCAAATACGTGTAAAACGAGTGACTTCTTTGCTCAGCAAGCTGCGAAATGCCGTCCAATATAAACCGTACATTTAATTACTCCCCTCTCTTACAATGCTGACAAACAACTCTTCAAGTCGGTTGGCTTTGTTACGCATTGAGAGAACTTTAATGCCATGCTCTGTTAACTGACTGAATACCGAATTCAATCCTTGGCTTTTATCTAGTTCTATCTCTAAAGAGCCATCAACAATACTTTGTCGATTAACACCTTCAAGCTCAGGCACCTCGACTTCTGACTCAATATCCAAGATAAATGTCTCGACGCTTAGCTTACCTAGTAACGCCTTCATGGTGGTATTTTCAATCAGCTCACCACGATTAATAATGCCGATATTTCGACACAGCATCTCCGCTTCTTCTAGGTAGTGTGTCGTTAAAATAATCGTAATTCCTTGCTCTTGGTTGATCTCTTTCAGAAACCCCCACATTGAGCGGCGTAGTTCAATATCCACTCCAGCCGTTGGTTCATCTAAAATGAGTAATTGCGGCTCGTGCATCAAAGCTCTTGCGATCATTAAACGACGCTTCATCCCACCGGATAGGTTACGAGCACGCTCTTGGCGTTTTTCCCATAAATCCAATTTTTTCAGGTATTTTTCTGCTCTTTCTTTGGCTAACACTTTAGACACACCGTAATAGCCAGCTTGCTGCATCACAATTTGCTCAACGGTTTCAAACTGGTTGAAGTTGAACTCTTGTGGCACCAAGCCTAAATTCTGCTTGGCCAATTCGAGGTCGGTATCAATGTCATAACCGAAAACTTTCGTCGTTCCGGAGGTTTTATTCACTAAGGAGGAAATGATGCCAATCGTGGTCGATTTTCCTGCACCATTGGGACCCAGAAGCGCGTAGAAGTCACCCTTTTTCACTTGGAGACTTATACCTTTTAACGCCTCAAAGCCACCTGCATACGTCTTGCGCAGTTGTTCAATTTCTAATGCGTACATAAGGTCTTGATTGCCGTTTGTTTGTGATTACTAATACCGACTCATATTTAGCAGCGGTTTACTACAAAATCGCCTTGGGTATCGTATTGGAGGTCCATCAGTTTATCGTTGAATAACGATGATTACAAATAAACCTTTCGATAATATTGGAAATATACCCCTTACCTCGTAAAGGTTATCTCTAAGTAAGACAAAATAGAGCATAAAAAAACGCAACAGGAAACTGTTGCGTTTTTAACTGTCAGAATGATTACGCCGTTATGCGCTGATACTGGTCTGCCTCAACATGTGCCACCGCCGCATTCAATGCTTCGTAACGGAATTGGTACATATTTTCATCCGGGACAAGGTCAATCACATGGAATTTCTCTAGCTGTTCGCGTGTTCGCTCATTCGGGCATAATAAATACACGGCACAATTGGCATCGAGAGCATCCTTAATCGCATTCTCTAACGCCAAACCGACGGTTACATCAATCATTGGTACATCCGTAAGATCGAGAATCATCACGTCATAGTCCGAAATACTAGAGTGCTGACGTGAAATGGCTTTAGAAACACTAAAGATCATCGGACCGGAAAGATAAAAGAACAGCACTTTACCATTAGCACGATCCAACAAACCACGCTCGCTGTCAGTCAGCGGCACATCATCTTCATCCGCGTCGCTGATCGCTTTTACTTGTCGCGCCTGCTCTCGGCTCAAACGCTCGATGATGATAATGTTCGAGATAAAGACGCCTAAACCCACCGCAACGATAAGATCAACGAATACTGTAAGCAACATAACGCCATACATCACCGCCATTCCGGAAAAGCTTACCTTATGTGCCCTCTGAATAAAGCTCCAGTCTAGGATGTTAAAGCCAACATACACCGCAATGCCTGCTAACACAGCCATCGGGATTGGCTCTGTTAATCCGCCAGCAACCAGTACAACCAACGCCAACATTAGTGCACGAATCACACCAGATAATGGCGAACGAGCCCCAACTTGGATATTCGTTACCGTCCCCATGGTAGCCCCCGCCCCCGGCAGCGCACCAAACAAGCCTGAGATCATGTTAGCTAACCCTTGACCTCGCAGCTCTTTATCTGAGTCGTGTTCTTTACGAGTTAATGAGTCACCGATAACCGCCGTTAACAAAGTATCAATACAACCTAATGTGCCGAGCACTAATGCATCAATGACCATCTCGACAAACATATCTGTGTCAATATAAGGGGCGACGAGAGAAGGTAACCCAGCAGGAATTTCACCGATACGACGAATATCTTCTGTATCAAAGAGAATCACAGACAATAAAGTCACCGCGACCAATGCCACGAGCTGTGCAGGAACGTATTTACGATATTGCTTAGGGAAGAAAAAAAGAATCCCCAAAGTCAGTAGTCCCAAAAACAACTCACTGAACTTAAGGTTAGAAATGGTCTCCGGCAAAGCAGATAACGTTCCGAGTACTCCCCCTGAAGGCGCAGCATGCCCCATCAAAGGCGATAACTGCAGAATGATAAGAATCACACCTATGCCAGACATAAAACCGGAAATAACGCTGTAAGGCATCAAGGTAACGTATTTACCCAGTTTTAATGTCCCCAATAGGATTTGGAACGCGCCAGCCATCATGACAACCGTGAAAGTCATAGCCATGCCCGTTTCTGGGTATTTCGCCATCATACTGGTTAATACTGCGGTCATGATTACCGTCATTGGCCCTGTCGGTTCTGATATTAACGTATTAGAACCACCAAATAACGAGGCAAACAAACCGACCATTATTGCCCCCCAAAGGCCGGCCTCAGCCCCGGCTCCGGATGCAACACCAAACGCTAACGCCAGAGGGAGAGAGATAATCGCCGTGGTTACCCCGCCAAATACATCCCCTTTGAAATTGATATCTTCAAAACGACTACCGAACACTGCTGATTTTCCCTGCATTCAATTTTAAAAAGTAAAATATCACTACTTTAACGAGCTAGGCGAAAATTTAAACCATAAATAGATTAAGGCTAAATTCACACCACAAATAGTTTCACCAGATTTTACTTTTTTCTTAATGAAAACTAGTCAGATGAGTCCTATCTGACGAATATTTAACGAGATCGAAATTGTAACATTGTGTATAGTTACAACACTGATCGCTTGCATGTGCACACAAACAGCGGCAGCGATTTTGTCTTTTAAGGGAAGTAGTTTGCAAAATGCCGGAAATAAAACAGTTATTTGAAAACAATTCGAAATGGTCTCAAGAGATCAAATCTGATCGACCTGAATACTTCGCAAAACTCGCTGAGGGGCAAAAGCCTGATTTTCTTTGGATTGGCTGCTCTGATAGCCGCGTTCCTGCCGAGCGACTAACCGGGCTATACTCAGGTGAACTCTTTGTTCATCGGAATGTTGCAAACCAAGTTATCCATACTGATCTCAACTGTCTATCTGTCGTCCAGTACGCCGTAGACGTTCTTAAGGTTAAACACATCATTGTCTGTGGACACTATGGATGTGGTGGCGTAAATGCAGCCATTGATAACCCTAAGCTAGGTCTTATTAATAATTGGCTGTTACATATCAGAGATATCTATTTCAAATACCGCACATACCTAGATCAAATGCCGCAACAAGATCGAGCGGATAAACTAGGCGAGCTTAATGTTGCAGAGCAAGTGTACAACTTGGGTAACTCAACCATCCTGCAAAACGCTTGGGAGCGTGGGCAAGATGTTGAAATTCATGGTGTGGTATACGGAATTGAAGATGGTCGCTTAGAGTACTTAGGCATTCGTTCTAACTCTAAGGAAACCGTAGAAGCGTCTTACCAGAAAGCTCTTTCGACGATTCTAAATACAGACAACAAGCTCCTTTGTCGCTAAGTCATATCTAAAAGTTGAACGAAAAACGCCCATCTTAGATGGGCGTTTTTTATATTTTTAATGCTGAACTCAATGATTATTCTTGAGGTACAACTTTACCGATGTATGGTAAGTGGCGGTATTTCTGCGCGTAATCAATACCCACCCCAACGACAAATTCATCTGGAATTTCGAAACCAATCCAATCCACAGGAACATTCACTTCACGACGAGATGGCTTATCTAGGAGCGTACAAATAGCGATAGACTTCGGCTCACGTAGCGAAAGAATCTCACGGATTTTATTTAGTGTGTTACCAGTGTCAATGATGTCTTCAACAAGCAGAATGTCTTTACCTTTGATGTCATCATCCAAATCTTTCAAGATACGAACGTCACGTGAGCTTTCCATCGTATTGCCGTAGCTTGACGCAGTCATAAAATCAACTTGGTGAGTCAGTTCGATAGCACGTGCCAAGTCTGCCATAAATACAAATGAGCCACGCAATAAGCCTACCAACACAAGATCTTCACTACCTTGATAACGCTCTGTAATTTGTTTGCCTAATTCACGAACTCGCTCCTGAACTTCTTGCTCAGAAATCATGACTTCTATTGTATGTTTCATACTGTGCTCAATCTAAATTTGTGGGTTGAGGTAAGTCGCACGCAAACGATCACCTAATCTTACGGCGTGTAGTGTATCACCACGTTCATTGGGTTGAAAGTCGCATCCTGTTGCCAAAAAATCTTGGAAGAAGGTCTTAGTTTTATAAAGTTCATAGCTAAATTTATCAATAATAATGACATTACTGTATATAAATTGTTCTACAGATGTTGACCTTGTGCATATGCACCATTACACTCATCACTGCTTTAAGCAACTATTAAAATAATCAATTAGGGGGTTACCCCCAATATCAACTCAAATGGCAAGGAAAATGGATATGGACTCAATTGCAAAGAGACCTAGAACTAGGCTTTCTCCAATTAAGCGTAAGCAACAGTTAATGGAAATCGCATTGGAAGTATTTGCGCGCCGCGGCATCGGTCGTGGTGGTCACGCAGATATCGCAGAAATTGCTCAAGTTTCTGTAGCGACTGTTTTTAACTACTTCCCTACACGCGAAGACTTGGTGGATGAAGTTCTCAATCACGTCGTACGTCAGTTCTCAAACTTCCTATCGGATAACATAGACCTAGACTTACATGCACGTGAAAACATCGCCAATATTACTAATGCGATGATCGAGCTTGTCAGCCAAGATTGTCACTGGCTAAAAGTATGGTTCGAGTGGAGTGCTTCAACACGTGACGAAGTATGGCCATTGTTTGTTTCAACTAACCGTACTAACCAGTTGCTGGTACAAAACATGTTCATTAAAGCAATTGAACGTGGCGAAGTGTGTGACCAGCACGATTCAGAACACTTGGCAAACCTGTTCCACGGTATTTGTTACTCACTGTTTGTCCAAGCGAACCGCGCTAAAGGTGAAGCGGAGCTGAAACATCTAGTGAATTCATACTTAGATATGCTTTGCATTTACAACCGTGAACACTAAAGCTTAGCTCGTAATATATGTCAGCCCACCGTTTGGTGGGCTTTTTATTGTCTGCTGTCAGCTAAGCACACATTTATATTTCTATATAACAAGCATAAAAAAACCGCTGCAATGCAGCGGCTTCTATCATTCAGTCAGAAAAAGCTTACTTCTTCTTAACTGCTTTTTTGTTTGGCAGGTCAGTGATTGAACCTTCAAATACTTCAGCAGCCAGACCTACAGACTCGTGTAGAGTTGGGTGAGCGTGGATAGTCAGAGCGATATCTTCTGCATCACAGCCCATCTCAATTGCAAGGCCGATTTCACCAAGTAGTTCACCACCGTTAGTACCAACGATAGCACCACCGATTACGCGGTGAGTTTCTTTGTCGAAGATTAGCTTAGTCATACCGTCTGCACAGTCAGATGCGATTGCACGACCTGATGCTGCCCATGGGAATGTTGCTACTTCGTACTTGATGCCTTCTTCTTTCGCTTCTTTTTCAGTCTTACCAACCCAAGCCACTTCTGGCTCAGTGTACGCAATTGAAGGGATAACTTTAGGGTCGAAGTAGTGCTTCTTACCAGAGATAACTTCAGCAGCTACGTGACCTTCATGCACACCTTTGTGAGCAAGCATTGGTTGACCAACGATATCACCGATCGCGAAGATGTGAGGAACGTTAGTACGCATTTGCTTATCAACGTTGATGAAGCCGCGCTCGTCAATTTCTAGACCCGCTTTTTCACCGTCGATTAGCTTACCATTTGGTACACGACCGATAGCAACTAGAACCGCATCGTAACGCTCAGCTTCAGCTGGCGCTTTCTTGCCTTCCATTGAAACGTAGATACCGTCTTCTTTTGCTTCAACTGCTGTTACTTTCGTTTCTAGCATTAGCTTGAACTTGTCTTTGATACGCTTAGTAAATACTTTCACGATATCTTTGTCTGCTGCAGGAATTACCTGGTCAAACATTTCAACAACTTCAACTTTAGAACCTAGAGAGTGGTAAACCGTACCCATTTCTAGACCGATGATACCACCGCCCATGATAAGCAGTTTTTCTGGCACTTCTTTTAGTTCTAGAGCGTCAGTAGAGTCCCAAATACGTGGGTCTTCATGCGGGATAAATGGCAGTTTGATTGGACGAGAACCAGCCGCAACGATTGCGTTGTCAAAGTTAACAACTGTTGGCTCACCTTCACCTTCTACAAGGATAGAGTTAGGGCCAGTGAACTTACCGTAACCGTTAACTACTGTTACGTTACGCATCTTAGCCATACCGCTTAGGCCGCCAGTTAGTTGGTTAACAACTTTTTCTTTCCAGATGCGGATTTTGCTGATGTCTGTTTGAGGCTCACCGAACACAACGCCGTGGTCAGCCATCGCTTTCGCTTCTTCAATTACTTTAGAAACGTGAAGCAGTGCTTTAGATGGGATACAACCCACGTTCAGACATACACCGCCAAGCGTGCTGTAACGTTCAACTAGTACAGTTTCAAGACCTAAGTCCGCACAACGGAATGCAGCGGAGTAACCAGCAGGACCAGAACCAAGTACAACAACTTGGGCTTTAATTTCTTTGCTCATTTTGACCTCTTGTAGTCATTATCCCTAACAGGCTGAGTGGGTATCGATTTTTTATGTTTAAGAGAGATTTGTTTTAAACAGTTATTTTCAGACCGCTAACAGTTTACAGAGATGTTAATGGTGTGAAAAGTAAATCAATTTAGCCTGTGAGCTAGACAACAATTCGATTGTGAAAACCCTGAACGAAGCAAGGCTGATAACCAAATTGTCGGTAATTATGATTAGCAGAGGCGGCTAAGTTGCCGCCTCTCATTCATCTAATTTCTATTACAGAACTAGACGACGAATGTCAGATAGACATGAGTTTAGGTAAGTGATGAAGCGCGCACCTTCAGCACCATCGATCACACGGTGGTCGTATGATAGAGACAGTGGAAGTTGTAGACGCGGTTCGAACTCTTTACCGTTCCATACCGGTTTCATTTCTGACTTAGACACACCTAGGATACCAACTTCTGGTGCGTTTACGATTGGAGTAAACGCTGTACCGCCGATACCGCCTAGGCTAGAGATAGTGAAACAGCCACCTTGCATGTCAGCCGCAGTTAGCTTACCAGCACGTGCTTTCTTAGAAACCGCCATTAGCTCTTCAGATAGCTCGTAGATGCCTTTCTTGTTCACGTCTTTAAATACAGGAACAACTAGACCGTTTGGTGTATCTACCGCGATACCAACATTCACGTATTTCTTCAGAATTAGGCTCTCACCGTCTTCTGATAGAGAAGAGTTGAACGCTGGGAACGCTTCAAGCGCTTTAGCTACCGCTTTCATGATGAACACAAGTGGTGTGATCTTCATGCCAGTGTCTTTCTTCGCTTCAATCGCGTTTTGCTCTTTACGGAATGCTTCAAGAGCCGTGATGTCTGCGTTATCCCACTGTGTAACGTGCGGGATCATTACCCAGTTACGGTGTAGGTTTGCGCCAGAGATCTTCTTAATGCGAGATAGCGGTTGAACTTCTGTCTCACCAAACTTGCTGAAGTCCACTTTTGGCCATGGTAGTAGACCAAGAGCCGCGCCGTCGCCTTTGCCAGATGCTGCTGCACCTGCGCCAGACTCAAGACGCTTAAGTGCATCTTTCACGTAAGCTTGAACGTCTTCTTTTAGGATACGGCTCTTACGACCAGAACCTTTAACCTTAGAAAGATTAACGCCAAATTCACGCGCTAGACGACGAACAACTGGAGACGCGTGAGCGTACTCATCGTTTTCTTTGAAATCGCCAGTCGCTGCTGGAGCTGCTGCCGCTGGAGCTTCTGCTTTAGGAGCTGGAGCTGCAGGTGCTGCCGCTTGAGCTGGAGCTGCTGCAGGAGCAGGTGCTGCGCCCGCCACTTCGAATACCATGATTAGTGAGCCAGTAGACACTTTGTCGCCAGCTGCAATCTTGATTTCTTTAACTGTGCCAGCGAATGGTGCAGGAACTTCCATAGAAGCTTTGTCACCTTCAACAGTGATTAGAGATTGCTCTTCTTCCACTGTGTCGCCAACCGCAACCATGATCTCAGTAACTTCAACTTCGTCGCCGCCGATATCTGGAACGTTCACTTCTTTTGCCGCAGACGCTGCTGGAGCTGCTGCCGCAGGAGCTTCAGCTGCCGCTGGTGCTGCTGGAGCGCCTGAACCTGCTGTTTCGAATACCATGATAAGTGAGCCAGTCGATACTTTATCGCCTGTTGCAACTTTGATCTCTTTTAGAGTACCTGCGAATGGCGCTGGAACTTCCATAGAAGCTTTGTCGCCTTCAACAGTTAGAAGAGATTGCTCTTCTTCGATGCTGTCGCCAACGGCAACCATGATTTCAGTAACTTCTACTTCATCACCACCGATGTCTGGTACGTGAACTTCTTTTAGTTCTGCCGCTGCTGCTGGAGCTGGAGCCGCTGCTGGAGCCGCTTCTGCCGCAGGAGCAGGTGCAGCGTCAGCTGCACCCTCGGCTTCGAAAATCATGATTAGAGAACCAGTAGAAACCTTGTCGCCTTCTGCAACTTTGATTTCTTTAACGATACCCGCTTGAGAAGCAGGAACTTCCATAGAAGCTTTATCGCCTTCAACTGTGATCAGAGATTGCTCTTCTTCAACCTTGTCGCCAACGCTTACAAGAATCTCAGTAACTTCAACCTCATCCGCACCGATGTCTGGTACATTAATTTCGATTGCCATTTCTTATCTACCTTCTTAATTAAGCGTATAGCGGGTTTGTTTTCTCTGTGTCGATGTCGAATTTCTTAATTGCTTCTGCAACTACAGATTTCTCAACTTCGCCACGTTTCGCTAGTTCAGTTAGCGCTGCTACTACTACGTAACCTGCGTTCACTTCGAAGTGACGACGTAGGTTTTCACGACTGTCTGAACGACCGAAGCCATCAGTACCAAGAACTTTGAAAGACTCAGCAGGAATGTATGCACGAACCTGCTCTGCGTAGTTCTTCATGTAGTCAGTTGCTGCGATAGCAGGTTCAGTACCCATTACTGTTTGGATGTAAGGTACTTTCGCTTCCGCTTCTGGGTGAAGCATGTTGAAACGCTCTGCATCTTGGCCATCGCGAGTTAGTTCGTTGAATGACGTTACCGAGTAAACATCAGAAGCAACACCGTAATCTTCGCTTAGGATTTGAGCTGCTTTACGTACTTCATTCATGATAGTACCAGAGCTCATTAGCTGAACTTTCGCTTTGTCGCCCGTGTAAGTTTCTAGCTTGTAGATACCTTTACGGATGCCTTCTTCAGCGCCTTCTGGCATTGCTGGCATTGCGTAGTTTTCGTTCATTAGCGTTAGGTAGTAGAACACGTTTTCTTGTTCTGGACCGTACATGCGACGGATACCGTCTTGCATGATTACTGCTACTTCGTACGCGAATGTTGGGTCGTAAGAAATACAGTTAGGAACCGTACCCGCCAAAATGTGCGAGTGGCCGTCTTCGTGCTGTAGACCTTCACCGTTCAACGTTGTACGACCCGCAGTTGCACCTAGTAGGAAACCACGTGCTTGTTGGTCACCAGCCATCCACGCCATGTCGCCAACACGTTGGAAGCCGAACATTGAGTAGTAGATGTAGAACGGGATCATTGGTAGGTCGTTTGTCGAGTATGAAGTCGCAGCAGCAACCCATGAAGACATAGCACCTAGCTCGTTGATACCTTCTTGTAGAACCTGACCTGAAGTCGCTTCTTTGTAGTAAGAAACAACGCCACGGTCTTCTGGTGTGTAAGTTTGGCCGTGCGGGTTGTAGATACCGATTTGACGGAACAGACCTTCCATACCGAATGTACGTGCTTCGTCAGCAATGATAGGAACGATGTTCTTACCAATGTTCTTGTTCTTAAGTAGAACGTTTAGCGCACGTACGAATGCCATAGTAGAAGAGATATCACGCTTCTGTTCTTCTAGTAGTGGCTTGAATTCTTCTAGCTCAGGAACGATGAATTCTTGAGTGAATTTTGGTAGACGCTGTGGCGTGTAGCCGTGTAGCGCTTTACGACGAGCGTGTAGGTATTCGTACTCTTTTGAACCTTCTTCAAGTTTCAGGTACGGAAGTTCTTTCACTGCTTCGTCAGTTAGGATGTCTTGAAGACCTAGACGGTCACGTAGGTGTAGTACGTGAGTCATGTCCATCTTCTTAACTTGGTGCGCGATGTTCTTACCTTCAGCCGCTTCACCCATGCCGTAACCTTTAACAGTCTTAGCTAGGATTACTGTTGGACGACCTTTAGTTTCTGCCGCGTTTTTGTATGCCGCGTATAGCTTAGAAGACTCGTGACCACCACGCTTAAGTGCGAAGATTTCGTCATCAGTCATGTCAGCAACAAGTGCAGCTGTCTCTGGGTACTTACCAAAGAAGTGCTCACGTACGTACGCGCCATCTTTTGATTTGAATGTTTGGTAGTCGCCGTCGATCGTTTCATTCATAAGCTGTAGAAGCTTACCAGTCGTATCTTTAGCTAGTAGTGAATCCCAGTTGTTACCCCAGATTACCTTCACTACGTTCCAACCAGCACCTTTGAACAGACCTTCAAGTTCTTGAATGATCTTACCGTTACCCATTACAGGGCCATCTAGACGCTGTAGGTTACAGTTGATTAGGAAGCATAGGTTGTCTAGTTTCTCACGCGCAGCGAAAGAGATAGCACCACGTGATTCTGGCTCATCCATCTCACCGTCACCTAGGAACGCGTAAACGCGCTGTTCTGAAGTATCTTTAAGACCACGGCCTTCTAGGTACTTAAGGAAACGAGCTTGGTAGATAGAAGCGATTGGACCTAGGCCCATCGATACTGTCGGGAACTGCCAGAATTCAGGCATCAGTTTAGGGTGCGGGTATGAAGGAATACCTTTGCCGTCTACTTCTTGACGGAAGTTGTCTAGCTGCTCTTCAGTTAGACGACCTTCAACGAATGCACGTGAGTAGATACCTGGTGAAATGTGACCTTGGTAGTAAACTAGGTCGCCACCATCCTTCTCGTTTGGTGCACGGAAGAAGTGGTTGAAACATGTCTCGTAGAACGCAGCAGAAGACTGGAAAGACGCCATGTGGCCGCCTAGCTCTAGGTCTTTCTTAGATGCACGTAGAACGATCATGATAGCGTTCCAACGAATAATTGAGCGAATACGACGCTCAAGTGTTGTGTCACCTGGGTATGCTGGTTCTTGGTCTGCAGGAATCGTGTTGATGTAGTTAGTTGTGATACCTGTTGGCATATCAACACCGTCTAGACGTGCTTTATCTAGAACTTGCTCTAATAGGAACTGAGCACGCTCTAGACCTTCTTCACGTACAACTGACTCAAGCGCTTGTAGCCATTCTTGAGTTTCCAGTGCATCTACGTCATGCTTCATATCAGACATGGCGATCTATCCTTCTGTTGGTTGGATCTACTTATTTAAGTAACGCTCTTACGAGTCATTACCCTGCTGAATTCGACGTAGAGAACGCTCTCGTCGAGACTCTTCTCGAGTCAAATCCAACAATGTTTCTTCGATGTAAGCCAAGTGCGAGTGGGACATTTCTCGCGCCTTTTCAGGCTGACCAGAAACAATCGCATCCACGATATTGGCTCGGTGTTTACTGACTTTCTCGACCGCTTCTGGGCGGCGACGTAGTAATTTAAAATTTTGTAGAATATTTTGCTCAAGCAAAGGTGCTAAGCTTCGAACAATGTGCAACAAAACCACGTTGTGCGCGGCCTCTGTCAAAGCGATCAAAAATTGCATTACTTCCGCAGATTCAGCTTCGATATCGTTGTTTGCTTGCTCTTGACTAATGCGCTCAAGGCAACCTTGAATACGCGCAAAATCTTCTTCGGTACCACGTAAAGCTGCAAAGTAGGCTGAAATTCCTTCCATCGCATGACGAGACTCAAGCACATCAAGCTGGGTTTCAGAATGACTAGACAACAAATTCAACAAGGGATCTGAAAAGCTCTTCCAGATATTCTCACTTACGAATGTTCCGCCACCTTGGCGACGAGTCAACAAACGCTTCGCTTCCAAGCGTTGAATGGCTTCTCGGACTGAAGGACGAGACACATCGAACTGTTTTGCCAGTTCACGCTCTGGAGGCAGTTGTTGCCCCGGAGACAATGTTCCTTCCACTATCAACCTTTCTAACTCTTGTTCTATAACATCAGAGAGTTTTGGCTGACGAATCCTTTGATAAGCCATAATTTATTGTTCTTCTACTCTTGCAGGTAATTGGTAATACCAATTTTAAGTTGGTGCAGAAATTAACATAATTAAAACGCCACTGTCCAGCCGAAAATTGACCTAAATCATAGAACGAGCTTACTTCCAACACTCTGATAACAATCGACTGTTAAAACAGCAATAGAATTGGTATGACCAATTACATAAAGCATACAAATGGGAAGTCGACGTGCTAGCAGTTTTGGAAAAGAAATACAGAAAATGACAAAATTATCAGTCTATTTATTCACCAAAACGGCATGTGCGAGCGTAAAAATGTAGTTAACTTTTAACAATCATTAATATTTCTGGTATCAAAAAAAGGCATACCTGATCGTATGCCTTATTTATTTCGCTTTTTTGAATTTACACTTTCGCTACAAATCAACGCTGTATAAGCAGTCTATATTTCACCCAATCAAAGCTTAGACCAGGATCGCTTTTTCTCAAGGGCGCAATATATTGATGACCGGTAATTCGTGGCGGGGTGATTTGAGGATAAGACTGCATAATCACCTCAGTGATCTCTGCAAGTGATTGATATTGCGCTTCTGTGTAGGCAGTAAATTCTGTCCCTTCAAGCTCGATACCAATGGAATAGTCATTACAACGCTCCCTGCCTGCGAAACTGGATTGACCGGCATGCCATGCTCTATCAAGAAAAGAAACAAATTGAACAACCTCGCCGTTTCTTTTAATCAAGCAATGTGCAGAAACGCCCATTTTGTGAATGACTTCAAAAAATGGATGTTCATTTGGGTCTAGCTTGCCAGTGAAGAAGTCCTCTATATATGGTCCACCAAACTGCCCAGGAGGCAAACTGATATTGTGTACCACCAGCAGAGAGATGTCGTTTACATCAGAGCGGGCATCAAAAAATGGTGACGGAACATGCTTTGCTTGTGTCAGCCAGCCATTCTCGATAATTGGGCGCATATCAACCTCTCTACTTTGCAAATTAACTGCTGAAATTATTGACACCGGAGAGTATCATTCGTTGCCATCTCCCTTTCAAGACAAGATTTGCGATGAAGAACACACACAACATTCAAGAACGCCTAGAATACCTTAAACAACAACTCCCTTTAGAGATCACTCGCTCTGTCGCTGATACCTTAAAAGAAGATCTAGGTGGCAGTGTCGACGCAGATAATGACATTACTGCATCTTTGATCCCTGCCGATGCGGTTAATACCGCAACGATTATTACTCGTGAGCATGGTGTGTTCTGTGGTCAAGCATGGGCTGATGAAGTTTTTAAACAGCTCGGTGGCAAGGTCAGCATTGAATGGCACGTAAAGGACGGCGATAAGGTCAAACCTAACCAAACCCTTTGCACGCTGACAGGCCCTGCTCGTGACCTGTTGACTGGTGAGCGTAACGCAATGAATTTCATCCAAACGCTGTCTGGCTGCGCAACAGTTACCGCAGAGTACGCTGAAAAAATCGCGCATACTGAGTGCCGTCTACTAGACACACGCAAAACCATTCCTGGTCTGCGTAGCGCACTAAAATACGCCGTGACCTGCGGTGGTGGCTTTAACCATCGCATCGGTGTGTTCGACGCTTACCTTATTAAAGAAAATCACATTATTGCTTGTGGTGGCATCACTCAAGCTATCCAAAAAGCGAAAGAGCTCAACCCAGGCAAACCGGTAGAAGTCGAAACGGAAAGCTTAGAAGAGTTGAAACAAGCGATAGAGGCTGGTGCCGACATCATCATGCTCGATAACTTCACAAAAGAAATGATGCGTGAAGCCGTAGCGATTAACGCAGGTCGTGCCGCTTTAGAAAACTCCGGCAACATTACGCTAGAGACCATCGCAGAATACGCAGAAACCGGTGTCGATTACATTTCGGTAGGCGCGTTGACTAAGCATTTAAAAGCGATGGATCTTTCGATGCGCTTCAAATAATAAAAGCAACAAATCTAAATTACTTCAACTAACTCAGTGAGTTGTGAGTAACTCATCATTTAAAAGGGCCAATTGGCCCTTTCTTTTTATCCACTAAAAAAATAGTACTACTCGCAAAACTCTGCATGCGATATGCAACTTTTTACCAAAGAGTTTTATCTCACTCGAGAGCCCATCTCTTCCCCATTTTCAACCCACCTTAACTCTCCATAATCTTTCGCTAATGCAAGAGCATTATTAATTTTTAAGAAAGGGTTAAAAATGAAAAACAGTAAACATAAAAAACAACAGGGTTTTACTCTGATTGAATTGATGATTGTGGTGGCGATTATCGGTATTTTGGCTGCATTTGCCGTGCCTGCCTACTCAGACTACACACAACGAACTCGTGTTGCGGGTGCAGCAGCAGGGATCAGTGGCTTTAAAACAGCCATTGCCATGTGTGCTCAAGAGCGTGGCCAGCTTAACGGTTGCAACAACGCCGCCAATGACATCCCAGCAGCAATTGCAGCAAATAACGCTGGTGCGACCATTGCTTATGTGGACGAGTTAGCGGTTACAAATGGCATTATCACCATGACCACTACCGGTGTTGATGATCAAGGTGCTAACCTGACTTTAACATTGAC
Source organism: Vibrio sp. Vb0888 (assembly GCF_033338835.1). NCBI lineage: Bacteria > Pseudomonadati > Pseudomonadota > Gammaproteobacteria > Vibrionales > Vibrionaceae > Vibrio > Vibrio sp. Vb0888. The sequence goes on along the minus strand of NZ_JAWOTL010000006.1, from coordinate 106,587 downwards.
CCCTCAGATTGGTAATGGTGTTGTACAATGGGACCTAACAGGTACTGGCTGTACAACCGCTGGACGTAGCATAGATTGTTCTGGTAACTAATGCTAACCAACCTCTCAACAGTTCTTCGCCAAGCAGGGATACTGACTTTTTCCCAAGAAGAACTGTTACTTGAGCAAGCTAAAGCTTCTGGTATATCAATGCCGGAGGCTTTGCTCAATTCTGGCTTTTTTCAATCTCATGAATTAACGGAGCACCTAAGCTCTGTTTTCGGGCTTTCTTGCGCTTCTCTCAATCAATACGAATACGCTTCGTTATGCCAAACACTAGGTTTGCGAGATTTGATCACTCGGCACAACGCTCTGCCGCTTAATCGCACCTCATCAACTTTGATTCTCGCGGTTGCCGATCCAACCAATCTTCAAGCCGAAGACGACTTTCGTTTTGCAACAGGCTTGCAAGTCGAACTTGTTCTGGCTGATTTTCGCGAACTGACCGCTGCGATTCGGCGCTTATATGGTCGTTCATTGAGTCATGAGAAGTCCGGGTTAAAAGAGATCAACCAAGAAGAGTTAGCCAATCTGGTTGACGTGGGCGCAGATGAAATCGACAACATTGAAGACTTGAGCCAAGATGAGTCTCCTGTTAGCCGTTACATAAACCAAATTCTGCTGGACGCTGTGCGCAAAGGCGCATCCGATATCCACTTTGAACCTTATGAAAAGATGTACCGTGTTCGCCTACGCTGTGATGGCATCTTAATTGAAACACAGCAGCCACCAAGCCACTTGAGTCGCCGCTTATCCGCTCGTATCAAAATCCTCTCTAAGCTTGATATTGCAGAGCGACGTTTACCACAAGATGGGCGTATTAAGCTCAAGTTGAATCAAGACACCGCGATTGATATGCGTGTATCCACGCTACCGACTCTATTCGGAGAGAAAATTGTACTACGACTGCTCGACAGCAGCTCTGCGTCATTGGATATCGACAAGCTTGGTTATAGCAAACAACAAAAACAATTGTACTTGGATGCGCTGCGTCGCCCACAAGGCATGATTCTGATGACAGGGCCAACCGGGAGCGGAAAAACCGTTTCTCTGTACACTGGATTGAGTATTCTCAACAAGCCAGAAATCAACATTTCCACAGCAGAAGACCCGGTAGAAATTAACTTATCGGGCATTAACCAAGTTCAAGTTCAGCCTAAGATTGGTTTTGGTTTTGCCGAAGCACTGCGCTCTTTCTTACGTCAAGACCCCGATGTGGTAATGGTCGGTGAGATTCGTGACTTAGACACTGCGGAAATCGCCATAAAAGCATCGCAAACCGGTCACTTAGTACTTTCAACCTTGCATACCAATTCTGCGGCTGAAACGGTTATTCGTTTATCAAACATGGGCGTAGAAAGCTTTAACTTGGCCTCATCTCTTAGTTTGATTATTGCCCAGCGCTTAGCCCGTAAACTGTGCTCGCACTGCAAACAATCACAAGAGCTTACCGTTCAGCTACAACATCTTGGAATTCAAGCAAGCGACAACATTTTTAAAGCCAATCCCGATGGATGCAATGAGTGTACCCATGGTTATTCCGGTCGAACGGGGATTTATGAAGTGATGCGCTTTGATGAATTTCTTTCCGAAGCGCTTATTAAAGGCGCCTCAGTACATGAACTAGAAAAACTCGCCATCGCAAATGGTATGAGCACGTTACAAATGTCGGGCATAGAAAAACTCAAACAAGGGATCACAAGTTTTAGTGAACTACAGCGCGTACTTTATTTTTAATCCTTTAATCAGCAGTCACCTCCATGAAAAGCACTACACCACAACTTAAAAACTTCCGCTGGAAAGGCATCAACAGTTCAGGCAAAAAGACGTCTGGACAAACCCTCGCGATGACGGAAATTGAAGTACGCGAGCGTCTAGACGCACAGCACATCAAGATCAAGAAGTTAAAGAAAAGCAGTATTTCGTTTCTCACTAAACTCAGCCATCGCGTGAAAGGCAGAGACATCACGGTGTTTACCCGCCAAATTTCGACGATGTTGATAACCGGTGTACCCTTAGTTCAGGCTTTAAAATTGGTCTCAGAAAATCATAAAAAAGCAGAGATGAAATCCATTTTGATGAGCGTGACACGCGCCGTTGAAGCGGGGACGCCCATGTCAAAAGCCATGCGCACTGCAAGTGAACACTTTGACCCACTCTATACCGATCTTATCGCCACAGGTGAGCAATCCGGTAACTTAGCAGAAGTATTCGAGCGCTTAGCCACCTACCGAGAAAAAAATGAACAACTCCGTGCGAAAGTGATCAAAGCACTGATCTACCCAGCTATGGTAGTGCTAGTAGCGTTAGGCGTGTCGTTTATCATGCTCACCAAAGTCATTCCCGAGTTTGAAAAAATGTTTGTTGGTTTTGGTGCTGACTTACCGTGGTTTACCAGGCAAGTGTTAGATCTTTCCGCATGGACACAAAACTGGAGCCCATTTATAGCACTAGGCTCTATCAGTCTATTCATCTCAGCGAGAATCCTCTCTAAGCGTTCAGATTCTTTTCGCTTAATGCTCAATCGCTCTGTGCTTAAATTTCCTGTCCTCGGGCCCGTATTATCAAAAGCCGCTATCGCCAAATTTAGTCGAACACTCGCCACGAGCTTTACAGCGGGCATTCCAATTCTAACCAGTTTAAAAACCACATCAAAAACCTCAGGAAACTTACACTATCAACTCGCTATAGAAGAAGTTTACCGTGATACCGCCGCAGGTATGCCAATGTATGTTGCCATGCGCAACTGTAATGTGTTCCCTGAATTGGTGTTACAAATGGTTATGATCGGTGAAGAGTCTGGTCGACTTGACGATATGCTCAATAAAGTTGCAACAATCTACGAGTTTGAAGTCGACAACACCGTCGACAACCTTAGTAAAATTCTAGAGCCACTAATTATCGTTTTTTTAGGTATCGTTGTTGGCGGATTAGTGACAGCAATGTACTTGCCAATCTTTAACTTAATGAGTGTATTGGGCTAGAATGAGCTGTTAACTCCTTTAAAACAGCATCTTGCTGATTTCACTCATCGCTCAAGAGACAAATATGGAAGTATTCCAGTACTACCCTTGGCTATTCGTTGTGTTTGCCACCATCTTCGGTCTGATCGTGGGTAGCTTCCTCAATGTGGTTATTTATCGACTACCTAAAATCATGGAACTAGAATGGCGACGCGAATGTGCCGAGTCATTTCCTGAATACAAAATAGAACCTCCTAAAGAAGTGCTGACCTTGAGCGTCCCACGCTCCTCCTGTCAGAAGTGCGCAACGCCGATACGTATTCGAGACAACATCCCTGTGATTAGCTGGCTGCTTTTAAAAGGCAAATGCCACAACTGTCAGACAGCCATTAGCGCACGCTATCCACTGATTGAACTGGTCACTGCGTTCTGCTCAGGCTTTGTCGCTTACCACTTTGGTTTTAGTTACTTTACCGTTGCCCTACTCTTTTTCACTTTTATCTTAATCACCGCAACATTTATCGATCTCGATACTATGTTGTTACCTGACCAATTAACATTACCATTAACTTGGGCTGGCATTGCCTTAGCATTAGTCGAAATAAGTCCTGTTACTCTACAAGATTCTGTCATTGGTGCTATTGCTGGTTACCTATGTCTCTGGTCCGTTTACTGGGGCTTTAAGTTACTTACCGGTAAAGAAGGAATGGGGTATGGTGATTTTAAACTACTAGCGGCACTAGGAGCTTGGCTAGGTTGGCAGTCACTGCCGATGATCATTCTACTTTCTTCTGTGGTTGGCATCGTATTTGGCATCATTCAACTACGCTTGCAAAAGCAGGGAATTGAAAAAGCTTTCCCTTTCGGTCCTTACTTAGCAATTGCTGGTTGGATAAGCTTAATTTGGGGCGACCAGATTTTAAACTGGTACTTTACTTCAGTTCTAGGAGTGTAAATGGCTTTGGTTATTGGTTTAACAGGTGGTATCGCTAGTGGAAAAACAACCGTCGCGAATCTGTTCAAACAACAATTTAAAATCGATATCGTCGATGCCGACATTGTAGCAAGAGAAGTTGTCGAGCCAGGTACTCCCGGCCTAAACGCGATTATTGAACACTTTGGTCACGATATCGTTCGTGAAGACCAAACTTTAGATCGCGCAAAGCTGAGAGAAAAAATCTTTTCGAATTCAGATGAAAAAGCATGGCTCAACGCACTGTTGCACCCGATAATTCGTGAAAAGATGATCGAAGATTTGCAGCAAGTCACTTCAGAGTATGCGTTACTTGTGGTGCCGTTGCTCGTAGAAAACAAGCTAGATAGTTTGTGTGATCGCGTTCTTATCGTCGATGTAGAACCGAATACACAGATATCTCGCACGATGAAACGAGACAATGTGAGTGAAGATCAAGTTCGCGCCATCCTTGCCTCTCAAGCATCAAGAGAGCAAAGGCTCGCGCTTGCAGACGATGTGGTTAAGAATAATCCAAGTGACCCTGATCTTTTGCTTCAAATCACAGATTTGCACGAAAAGTACCTAGCCATGTGTAAGAAAAATCTGCGAAAATAGGAACGAAACTCACAAAGGCTTATGTCGATGACCACGCACAAATTTGAACATCCGTTAAATGAGAAAACTCGTATTTATCTAAGAGTGGAGTCTCTGCTGCGTCAGGCTCACTTGGCCTCTGGGTTTAGCGAAAATCATCAGTATCAACTGTTTTTCCGTGCGTTATTCGATATGGTTGAGATCTTCGAACAAATCCAACTGAAAAGTGAACTGGCTAAAGATCTTGAGAAGCAGCGGCTGTCGTACCGCCATTGGCTCAATGTTGATGGTGTCGATCAAGACGCATTAAATACCCTACTACAAGAGATAGATGTCGTTCATAGCCAACTAATGGGTGCTGAACGTTTTGGCCAAGCATTAAAAGAAGATCGCTTCCTAAGCTCTATCCGTCAACGCTTTAATCTACCGGGTGGTTCATGCTGTTTTGATCTGCCAGCATTACACTACTGGCTTCATCTACCTATTGAACGTAAAAAGCGTGATGCACAACAGTGGCAAGCAAGCTTAAAGCCCTTATCTGATGCGCTTTCGTTATGGTTAAAGCTCACTAGAGAGACCGGACATTTCAAAGCTCAAATCGGTCGTGCAGGTTTCTTCCAAAGCGACGCTGATGAAGCCAACATTCTAAGACTTCACATCCCAATGGAATATGGCGTGTATCCTATGATTTCAGGCCATAAAAACCGCTTTGCGATCAAGTTCATGTCGTTTGAAAACGGTCAAGCGTGCACACAAGATATTGAATTTGAACTTGCTGTGTGCAGCTAAGACGACACTACGCCTCGCCTCCATAATCTAAAATTCAACGCTTTATTGCGCGTATATTGGATAAAATTTCGTAGCAGCAATAGCGCGTTGAATAAGCCATCTTGAATTCATTTAGGTATACTACCCTTTAACACCAATTAGTAATGAGACGCTCAACTATGTCTAAAGTTACCATCGTTCAATGCCCACAATGTGGCGCCGACGTAGAATGGGGAGAACAAAGCCCTCATCGCCCTTTCTGCAGTAAACAATGCCAAATGATTGATTTTGGTGAATGGGCAGATGAAGAAAACACCATCCCGGGCGCACCCGATATGTCCGATAGTGATGGCTGGTCTGAAGATCAGTACTAAATTGAGACCTAGGGTAAAGGAAGATCCTAGGTTCCTTCTTGGGGAATCTGAATCACGCTCCTTCGTCGCTGTCCAGAATGACGAATTTTAACCGCGGTACCCTGTAATCTTTGGCTATCAATTCCCATCATTCAGAGGAGCTATAGCGACATTAAGGATCTACTAACAGCAAAGATGAAGCTAACAACTTAAACAATTGCATTCTCGACTAGTAGATTCAGAATCACGCTCCTCGTCGCCTTCAAAATGACGAATTTTAACCACGGTACTCTATAATCTTTGACCATCATTTCCTGTCATTCCGAGGAGCCATAGCGGCATCAGAAATCTACTCATAGCAAGGATGAAGCTAACAACTTAAACACTTACATTCTCAACTAGTAGATTCTGAATCACGCTCCTTCGTCGCTACCCAGAATGACGAATTTTAACCACGGTACTCTGTAATCTTTGACCATCATTTACTGTCATTCCGAGGAGCCATAGCGACATTAAGAATCTACTAACAGCAAGGATGAAGCTAACAACTTAAACACTTACATTCTCAACTAGTAGATTCTGAATCACGCTCCTTCGTCGCTATCCAGAATGACGAATTTTAACCACAGTACCCAGTAATATTTGATCATCATTTCCCGTCATTCCGAGGAGCCATAGCGACATCAGGAATCTACTCATAGCAAGGATGAAGCTAACAACGTAAACACTTGCATGCTCGACTAGTAGACTCTGAATCACGGTCCTCCGTCGCTATTCAAAATGACGAATTTTAACCGCGGTACCCTGTAATCTTTGGCCATCATTTCCCGTCATTCCGAGGAGCCATAGCGACATCAGGAATCTATTCACAGCAAGGCAGAGGCGTGGAGTGTACATCAGTGCATGAGCATCGACAGTTCAGGTCGGGTGAAAAGAAACGAGCAAGCTAATTACACAAATAAAAAAACGGAGCCCTAAAAGGACTCCGTTTAAGATGAGAACGCTAGTTATAGCATTACTTCTTAGCAAGTTTCTCTTTGATACGAGCAGACTTACCAGAACGCTCACGTAGGTAGTACAACTTGGCACGACGTACTGCACCACGGCGTTTAACTTCGATGCTATCAACGATTGGAGAGTGTGTTTGGAACGTACGCTCAACACCTTCACCGTTAGAGATCTTACGTACAGTGAAAGCAGAGTGTAGACCACGGTTACGGATTGCGATTACAACGCCTTCGAAAGCCTGTAGACGCTCACGGTCACCTTCTTTTACCTTAACTTGAACTACAACAGTGTCACCTGGTGCAAATTTAGGTAGGTCTGATTTCATTTGCTCTTCTTCAAGAGCTTTGATGATGTTACTCATTTTTTAAATTCCTAGAATAAACTGATACTAAATAAATTAGGTTACTTTGCGTTATGTTCTTTAATGGCTTTATGCTCATTAACAAACTCAGCAAGTAATTGTTCCTGTTCGTCAGTCAGAGCTAGGTTTTCCAGGAGCTCTGGTCTTCTTAGCCAAGTACGGCCCAACGACTGCTTGAGTCGCCATTGACGAATGTCCTTGTGATTGCCTGACATCAGTACCGCTGGTACCTCTTTGTCATCCAATACTTCTGGACGCGTATAGTGAGGGCAATCTAACAAGCCATTTGCAAAAGAGTCTTCTTCTGCTGACGCGAAATCCCCTAGTACACCCGGAACAAACCGAGAGACAGCGTCGATTAACGTCATGGCTGGTATCTCACCACCCGTCATCACAAAATCACCAATCGACCATTCTTCGTCGACTTCAGATTGAATGATGCGCTCATCTACCCCTTCATAACGACCACAAATCAGAAGCAAGTTCTCATTCGTTGCCAGTTCTTCCACTCCTTTCTGGTCGAGCTTGCGACCTTGAGGAGAAAGGTAGATGACTTTCGTCTTGCCCGGTGAGGCTGCTTTCGCGGTATAAATGGCATCGCGCAAAGGCTGAACCATCATTAACATACCAGGGCCACCACCGTAAGGTCGGTCATCGACTGTGCGATGTTTGTCGTGAGTGAAATCTCTAGGATTCCAAGTCTCAATCGACAAAAGACCTTTTTTAACCGCTTGACCTGTTACTCCAAAATCAGTAACAGAACGGAACATTTCTGGAAAAAGGCTAATAACGCCAACCCACATGTTTATCTCGCTCTGTAATTTTGGAGATTAGAATCCAGGATCCCAGTCAACTTCGATCCGTTGAGCTTCGCGATCAACATTAATGATCACTTGCTCTTCAAGGAACGGGATTAATCGTTCCTTCTGCCCGAAAGCATCTTTAAGATTTGCTTTAACAACCAGAACATCGTTTGAGCCAGTTTCTAGCATGTCAGTAACAACACCTAGATCGTAACCTTTAGTGGTTACAACTTGCATCCCAAACAATTCGCGCCAGTAGAACTCATCTTCTGACAATTCAGGAAGTACCGCAGGGTCAATAGCAATTTCAAAGTTCGTCATTAGATGCGCGTCTTCACGAACATCCATGCCTTCCAGCTTAGCCACCATACCTTTGTTATGACGCTTCCAGCTTTCTACTTTGTACTCAACCCACTTGCCCTTTTGGTTAATGTACCAAGGGCTGTAATCGAAAATGCTTTCAGCATTGTCTGTGTAGGAAAAAACCTTAAGCCAACCACGAATGCCGTAAGTAGCACCAAACTTGCCTACAACAATCTTTTCGTTGCTCATTGTTTCTTTACCTTTCATCGACATAAACTAGTTTCTACTTTTCAAGTAAAAAATTAAGCCGCTTTTTGAGCGTCTTTAACTAGCTTAGCAACACGGTCAGATACTGACGCGCCTTGACCAACCCAGTGGTTAACGCGGTCTAGGTCTAGACGTAGACCTTCTTCTTGACCTTTAGCAGTTGGGTTGAAGAAACCAACTTTCTCGATGAAACGGCCAGTTGCAGCGTTGCGGCTGTCCGCTACTACGATTTGATAAAATGGACGCTTTTTAGCGCCGTGACGTGCCAAACGAATGGTTACCATGTCGTCCTCTTTGCTTTCTCAAAAATAAAATTAACCCCAAAAACCATTCAAGAAATTAAACAGTTTGGGGTCTCGTGCCAAAATAAAGCTCCGGAATTTTACTCTTCTCCCGGAGCAATGCAAGGAGTTTAGTTACTTTTTCACCAACATAAATTGAATTTAAAGTTTGTGACGTACCTAACACCCTGAATCTATGCGTGATCGATTAATTAACGACCAAATGGATTGAAGCCACCGCCACCACCCATGCCGCCCATCATGCCTTGCATGTTGCGCATCATGCCTTTCATGCCACCTTTTTGCATCTTTTTCATCATTTTCTGCATTTGGGTGAACTGTTTTAGTAAGCGGTTTACATCTTGAACCTGCACACCAGAACCAGCCGCGATACGCTTCTTGCGCGAGCCCTTGATAATTTCTGGGCGTTGACGTTCTTTCATTGTCATGGAGCTGATGATCGCTTCCATCTGTTTGAACATCTTGTCATCGACTTTATCTTTCACATTGTCTGGTAGCTGGGACATTCCTGGAAGCTTATCCATCATCCCCATCATGCCGCCCATGTTTTGCATCTGGCCTAGCTGTTCACGGAAATCTTCAAGGTCGAAACCTTTCTTCTCTTTGAACTTCTTCGCTAACTTTTCTGCCTTTTCTTGGTCAACGTTGCGTTGTAGGTCTTCAATCAAAGACAGAACGTCACCCATGCCAAGAATACGTGAAGCAACTCGATCTGGGTGGAACGGTTCTAGCGCGTCAGTTTTTTCACCGACACCCAAGAATTTGATTGGTTTGCCCGTGACATGGCGTACTGAAAGTGCCGCACCACCACGAGCATCACCATCAACCTTAGTTAGAACTACACCGGTAAGAGGTAGCGCATCGCCAAAGGCTTTTGCTGTATTTGCTGCATCTTGACCCGTCATGGCGTCAACAACAAATAGCGTTTCTACTGGGTTGATAGCTGCGTGAAGATCTTTGATCTCCCCCATCATCTCTTCATCAATTGCCAAACGACCTGCGGTATCGACAATCAATACGTCGTAGAATTTTTTCTTCGCATGGTCAATCGCTGCATTGGCGATATCAATAGGCTTTTGGTCTGGTGATGATGGGAAGAAGTCAACACCGATGTCTGATGCCAGCGTTTCAAGCTGCTTGATTGCCGCAGGACGGTAAACGTCGGCAGACACAACCAAAACTTTCTTCTTGTCACGTTCTTTTAGAAGCTTAGATAACTTACCTACCGATGTGGTTTTACCCGCACCTTGTAGACCTGCCATAAGAAGCACAGCAGGTGGTTGAGCGGCAAGGTTTAGCGCCTCATTCGACTCACCCATTACGGCTTCAAGTTCTGTTTGAACGATCTTGATAAATTCCTGACCTGGAGTCAGAGATTTAGAAACTTCTACGCCCACCGCTTTTTCTTTAACGCGGTTCACAAATTCACGAACGACCGGAAGCGCAACGTCAGCTTCAAGTAGAGCCATTCGGACTTCACGTAGGGTTTCTTTAATGTTGTCTTCGGTCAGACGACCTTTACCACTGATATTTTTCAGCGTTTTGGATAATCGATCCGTTAAATTCTCAAACATCTTTGTCTCTTCGCTAAAATGGCGATTAATTAGTGTGAGTATACATTAGCCAAGGTCTGAGTCATACCCGTACCGCTGTCCTATTCTTGTCTCTATTTATATATGGTGCGGTAACTTATTAATTTCAATATCTCATCTCTCACGATTGATGTCGGATATAACGTAGCCCCAAAGTGTAATGCAAGGTATAATTTCTCCATCGTGCACAATAATATTTAGGATTCATGGATAGCTTAATAGCCATCGCGGCCGCCATACTTTATGTTTTGGCGATTGCGACCATCATACCCGGACTCTCACAACAGTCAGGAATCAAAGCAAAAACAGTGTTTGCTAGTGCTGCCTGTGCGCTTGTTTTTCATGCGTGGATTTTGAGTGATCTGATTTTTGATGGTTCAGGTCAAAACCTGAGTATTCTCAACGTGGCTTCTTTGATCAGTTTTATTATTTCTCTGGTCATGAGCCTTGCTATGTTGAAAAACCGACTGTGGTTTTTATTGCCTGTCGTTTATAGCTTTGCTGCCATCAATTTATCTGCTGCCACATTTTTGCCAAGCACGTTTATAAAGCACCTAGAGAATGACCCTAAGCTACTCATTCATATTTCATTTGCGCTCTTCTCATACGCGACTTTAACTATCGGGGCACTCTATGCGCTTCAGTTGGCTTGGCTGGATCACAAACTGAAAGCAAAAAAATCTTTGGCGATTAACCCAAACCTGCCGCCTCTATTAATGGTGGAGCGTCAACTCTTCAAAATTATTTTGATCGGTAACTTATTGTTAACTGCCACGCTCATTACTGGCTTTGTCTTTGTGCAGGATATGTTTGCCCAAGGTAAGGCACATAAGGGCATTCTTTCTTTCATCGCTTGGGTGGTGTACTCAATACTGCTTTGGGGTCACTATCAAAAAGGCTGGCGTGGTAGAAAAGTCACATGGTTCGCTGTTGCAGGAGCAACACTGTTGACTCTGGCATATTTTGGCAGTCGCTTTGTAAAAGAAATCATCTTGAATTAAGGAGCTCTAGGGCTCCTATCCTTTATATTTTAGGCTAGATAAAATACAGTACGCCTTAACTCTTTGACTTAACGGACTTACTCAACCGTTATATAACCCAATACTTACAAGGAACAGCAACGTTTTGGACGACATCTCTACGGGTATCTTGTTTGCGCTACTCGCGTGTCTTATCGTCATATCAGGTTACTTTTCCGGTTCAGAAACAGGGATGATGTCTCTGAATCGTTATCGCTTAAAACACTTAGCCAAAAACGGGCATAAGGGTGCTAAGCGAGTCGAAAGACTATTAGACCGTCCAGATCGTTTGATTGGTCTTATTCTTATCGGCAACAACCTCGTTAATATTCTCGCGTCTGCTATCGCGACCATTATTGGTATGCGTTTGTATGGTGATTTAGGTGTCGCTATCGCAACCGGTGCACTAACTATGGTTGTATTGGTTTTTGCCGAGGTTACCCCTAAAACAATTGCAGCGCTTTACCCTGAACGTGTGTCCTACGCGAGCAGTATATTATTGACCATACTGATGAAGTTACTGTCGCCTTTAGTGATGCTTGTTAACTTTATTACGAATGGCTTTATCCGCTTACTTGGCGTAAGAGCGGATCACTCAGCAGAAGATCATCTTAGCTCCGATGAGCTGCGTACGGTGGTAAATGAAGCTGGCGGTTTGATCCCTCGCCGACACCAAGACATGCTAGTGTCTATTTTGGATCTTGAGCACGTCACCGTGAACGACATTATGGTCCCACGCAATGAAATTACCGGTATTGATATTAACGACGACTGGAAATCCATTGTTCGCCAGCTAACACACTCACCACATGGACGCATAGTTTTCTATCGTGACCAAATTGATGAAGTGGTTGGCATGCTGCGCTTGCGTGAAGCTTATCGTCTGATGTTGGAAAAGAACGAATTCAACAAAGAAACGCTATTACGTGCTGCTGATGAGGTCTATTACATCCCAGAAGGCACACCACTGAACGTGCAAATGTTGAAATTCCAACGCAACAAGCAACGTATCGGTCTGATCGTGGATGAGTACGGTGATATCATCGGTCTAATCACTCTTGAAGATATTCTGGAAGAGATCATTGGTGAGTTCACGACGTCAATTTCTCCAAGCCTCTCTGATGAAATCAGTCCTCAAGGTGACGGAAGCTTTCTTATTGAAGGCAGCACCAATATTCGAGATATTAACAAAGGCCTGAAATGGGATTTACCAACGGATGGCCCAAGAACGTTAAACGGTCTTATTTTGGAGCACCTGGAAGATATTCCAGAGAGCCATTTAAGCGTGAGAGTAGCGGGTCACCCAATGGAACTTGTTGAGATTGAAGAGAACCGAATCAAGCTCGTTCGTGTTTATCCGAAGAAGAAAAAATCGACATCCAAATAACCAAAAGAAAAGCCTGACTCATGTCAGGCTTTTTTACTTATTGGGGCAATATGCTTCTCTTAATGAGCACCTAGTCGATGCGCAACTCTTTTAACATCGACTCAGGCAAAGCAAGTTCATCATTTTTGTTCACCGAAACACCAGCATCCAAAATGTTCTTTGCGATCTGTTGTGCTTCTTTTAAAGAGTGCATTGCTGCCGTGCCGCATTGGTATTCGTTAAGTTCAGGGATCTTATTCTGACTTTCTACCTTCAGCACATCTTCCATTGCTGCAATCCAAGCATCTGCGACTTGCTGCTCTGATGGTGTGCCAATCAGGCTCATGTAAAAACCTGTGCGGCAACCCATAGGCGAAATATCGATGATCTCAACAGAATCATCGTTTAGGTGATTACGCATAAAGCCTGCATAAAGGTGCTCTAGGGTGTGAATACCTTTTTCAGAAAGAATGTCTTTGTTTGGCGCAGTAAAGCGTAAGTCGAAAACAGTAATCGTATCCCCTTTTGGGGTCTGCATGGTTTTCGCCACTCGTACAGCGGGTGCATTCATACGAGTGTGGTCCACGGTAAAACTATCGAGTAAAGGCATTACATCTCTCCTGATTGTAACTCCAGTACCTTTCGGTAATGGATAAATGTCATTCATCCCTACAGCACATGAACTGACTGTGGGCTAAAAGAACCAGCTGCTGTTGTCTTCTAATTCCTGACGACATTGCTTCAGCTGCCAGCCATAAGTTTTCGCTGTTTGTTCAACACGTCGAGCGACTTTGATTAAACTAGGCTTTCGATTATAAGTACCTCGCTTATACCCACCTCGCCCTTCATGATAAGCCAGATACTGGTTATAGGGATCCCATAATGAAATCCCTAGCTGACGCCGTGTTTCATGAGTATACCAACCGACAAACATCATAGAATCATCGAAGTTGGTACGAGAGCCACCCTGACCTGTGGCATCTTGGAAGTCTTCCCAAGCAGGGTCTTGAGCTTGAGCATAACCATACGCACTGCTGACTCGTCCCCAAGGAATAAACCCTAGCAAATAATCTTTAGGTGGTTTTGCATCGTGCCGAAAGCTGCTTTCTTGTTTAATGATGGCCATAGCGACATGAATAGGGGTACCCCATTCATCTTCCATATCTTTGGCATCATCGTACCAACCGGATTTCTCTCGGAATATCTCGCATAAGTTATTCTGCTGCTTTGGCGGTGCCGTAGCACAACCTGCAAGTAACACGCTTCCAAGTACCGCTACTACTGACGACTTAATGTTCAACCGCACCAATCCTTAGTTAGTCATTACTGCTTCAGGTAAGCAAAGTAATCTTCCAAAAAATCATCAAAAGAAAGCGTGTCACTCTGCTCTGCTTGCTTTTGTTTTTCCACGGACGACGCTACTTCCGTTTCCATCGTATCTTGTGAGTAGTACTGATAACCGTGAGCTAGGTTTTCATCACGGTACTTCATACCAAGAGTACAACCAACTTTACCTAGCCCACCCAGCTCTTTCGTTAGCTCTAATAGTTGACCAGAGATCGTTAGTTCTGGGTTATCAATCCATGTCTCGAGTTGATTACACACATCTTGGTATGCACTGCCACCAGCGGTCATATCCATTTGCTGTGCTATTTGACGTAACTCGACGAAAACTCGGTGTGCCCAATCTTGTAGAGATAGACGTTCACCTTGACAACCAATTTGCAGCATTAGACCTTTTTCACGGCCAGAAACAATGACTTTATTCCAGTTATCGCGCCAACACTCTAATTCACAGTTATCCATAGGGTCTGAGTCTGACAAGGCCGCCCAGGTAAGGAAGAGATCCAAGAATCGTACTTGATCTTCATTTAAGCCCACTGCGCTGAATGGGTTAACGTCTAGAGAACGAACTTCAATGTATTCGACACCACCGCGTCGTAACGCATCTGAAGGCTTCTCACCACTTTTCGATACACGTTTTGGACGAATCGGAGCGTACAGTTCATTCTCAATTTGTAAGATATTGGAATTAAGCTGGCGGTATTCACCATCCACTTTTACCCCAATTTTCGCAAACTCTTCTGATGGGTGGCGAATCGCATCACTCAAACCATCGAGGTATTGGTCAATGCTGTTAAAACCAATTTTCAGCACACTTTGAGCACTATTGGTATAGCCAAGATCGCTCAAACGCAAAGACGTCGACTTCGGCAAATATAATGTCCCGCCAATCTTCTCGAATGGCAGATCGGTTTCACGACCTTGAATAAAAGAGCCACATAACGCTGGTGATGCACCAAAGAAGTAGGGAATCATCCAGCCAAAGCGGTAGTAATTACGGATCAACGCAAAGTACGCATCAGACTTAGCATCTTGGCGGGCTTGTTCATCTTGCTCGCCATAGAGCGCATCCCAAAATGTTTCAGGAAACGAGAAGTTAAAGTGGACACCTGAAATAATTTGCATCAGGCTGCCATAACGACGCTTTAGGCCTTCTCGGTACAACGTTTTCATTTTCGCTGCATTCGAAGAGCCATACTGGGCTAACTGAATATCATCCTCTGAGCCTACGTAGCAAGGCATTGATAGTGGCCACATTTTCTCTTCACCCATTTTGGTTTGAGTGAAATGATGGATATCTTTCAGCTGTGCCATCAGTTCTGGAATTTCATGTGACACAGGCGTAATGAACTCTAACAATGATTCCGAAAAATCCGTTGTGATCCATTGATTTGTGAACGCAGAGCCTAACCCTTCAGGATGAGGAGTTGTAGCTAGATGTCCATCCTGACGATAGCGCAAAGTTTCTCGCTCAACACCGCGTCCAAACTGCTTAAATACTTCGGGGTTTGATGCAACTTTTTTTAGTCGCGCAGCAAAATCAGTCAAAATGAGGTTCGCTTATATTGGGAGCAGGACACTTGTTACATAACACAAGTGTAAGCTAAGTTATTGATAGTTAATGCATCTAGATAAATAACCCACGAAAAGTTGCTTATCTAGATGAATAGCGGAGAAACGTTTCTCCGCTATTAAATGTGTACTCTATCGAATGATTTCAAGCTCTTCTACGTCTTTCCCCAACTTTTCTAATTGAGGACGCAACGATTTAGCATCACCAACGACGATAATTTGATAGTCATTTGGATCAAACCATTTCTGAGCCAGCGCATTCAACGTCTGCTTATCGACTTTTTCTACGATAGCGTTTCTTTGCTGCAAGTAATCATGATCGAGGTTGTACTTAAGAATATCACTGATGAGCTCCGCTTTTTGTGTTGGTGTTTCATATTTCAGTGCATCTTTTTGACCGACCGCTTGACGCATAAATTTCATCTCTTCATCAGTAATACCTGACTGCGAGTATTCATTTAGCTCATTTTCCATCTCAATGATCGAAGCAACCGTTGCATCCGCTCGTACTTGCGCGGTGAAAACCACCGAGCCTGTTTCTGGATTACCAGAGAAGTAGCCGTAAGCACCGTATGTGTAACCCTTGTCTTCACGTAGATTTTGGTTAATGCGGCTATTGAAGTTCCCAGCTAAGTTGAAGTTTGCCAGTTGGCTTAGGTAAAAATCGCCCGTTGCGTCGTAAGGCATACCTTGACGAACCATCATGACCACACTTTGCGGCGCTCCTGGTTTATCAACAAGATGGATCTTTTGCTCACCTAATGCAGCAATGCTTTGCGGTGCATACAATGGCGCAGCTTCATCTTGCCAGTTTTTCCAGAACGTCAGTTGCTGCTCAATTTCCTGTTTATTGATGTCACCAACAACGACGATTTGCGCACTTTGTGGCGTGTAATGCTTCGAGTAGAATTCACGGACATCATCCAACGTTAATGCACTGACACCTGCTTGCGTGCCGTCTTTTGGTCGAGCAAAAACCGAATCCCCATAGAGCACCTGGCGACTCGCTTGTGACGCCATCCAACTTGGATTTTGGTGCTCATATACCAGGCCTTCTAGCGCTTGCATTTTTACACGCTCGAAATCATCTTGATTAAATGCAGGAGACAGCAACATCTCTTCGACAATTTTTAACGTCGGCTCTAAGTTCTTTTCTAGAGCAGAAACACTGATGTTTGTTGTATAACCTGTGGCATTAACAGAGATAACACTACCTAGTTTATCAAGCTCAGCTTGAATCTCTTCGACACTGCGTTTCGTTGTACCTTCTTGCAACATCGCAGCGGTCAATTGGGCAAGACCTTCTTTACCCTTTTCAACAAAACGTGTCCCTGCAGGTAAACTAAATTGCATCATCACCGTCGGCGTTTCATCGCTAACTGCACCAAGCAGCTCTGAGCCATTCTTGAAATGTAACTCGTACAGCTCTGGCATCGTCGCTTTCACTGGTTCTCCTACTGGAGGTTGCACTGAGCGATCGAAGTTATCGGTCGCACGACGATACGCCAATTGGTCATCGGAAATCTTCTCATATTCTGGCAGCGTACGCTTTGGTGTCACAAAGGTCGCAGGTTTTACGACAAGGTCTGTTTTTCCTTTTGGGACCACGCTTAGGGTCACTTTGTTCTTACCTTGGATAAAGTCCGTATACGCTTTTTCTACCGAAGTCGGCGTAACTGCACGGATTTGTTCAAGCTGTTGCTCAAGACGATCAGGATCGCCGAAAAATGTTTCGTTGGAAGCCAACTGAGTCACTTTACCTTTAACGCTTTCTAGCGCAAAAATAGCATCCGCTTCCGCTTTACCCTTCAACTGCTCAAGGCGATCTTTTGTCACGCCTTTTTCCGCAAACTGATTAAGTGATTGTAAAAGCTCGTCGTACAGTTTTGATAGGTCGCCTTTGTCTCCAGAATCACCCATTGCGTAAACGTAAAAGTTACACGCCAGTTCAGCACAGTCATGGAATGAACCAGCATCGACCGCTTTTTGAGTCTTCACTAGGTCTTGGTAGAGCACGCTGTTGGTACCGCCACCCAATACTTCTGATAACGTGTCGAGAGACGCTTGGCTTTCTTCGCCGTTGTAGGTTGTTGGCCACGCGATCATCACCATAGGTTGTTGAATACGATCTTCTAGCGTGATGTATTTGTCTTCTTGCAGTTTTGCAGGTTGTTTCGGCGCATTTTCAACCTCAGGACCACGAGGAATCGAACCGAAGTACTTATTTACCCACTCTAGAGTTTGTTCAACGTCTAAGTCACCACCGATCGTGATAGTCGCATTGTTTGGGCCATACCAACGCAAGAAAAACGCTTTGAGGTCGTTCACATCAACACGATCAAGATCTTCAACATAACCAATGGTTTGCCACGAATACGGATGACCTTCAGGATATAGCGCTTCGGACATGCGCTCCCAAATTAAGCCATAAGGACGATTATCGTAACGCTGAGCTCGCTCATTTTTTACAGTCGAACGCTGAATTTCAAATTTGCGTTGAGAAACCGCATCCAACAAAAAGCCCATACGGTCAGACTCTAACCACAGCATTTTCTCGAGCTGGTTAGCAGGGACAGTTTCAAAGTAGTTAGTACGATCGCGGTTTGTAGTACCATTTAATGTGCCGCCAGCCTCCGTGATGATTTTGAAGTGCTCTTGGTCACCAACGTTCTCTGAACCTTGGAACATCATGTGCTCAAAGAAATGCGCAAAACCAGACTTACCCACTTCTTCACGAGCTGAACCAACATGGTAAGTCACATCCACATGGACCAATGGGTCAGAATCTTCAGGAGCTAAGATCACCGTTAAACCATTATCGAGTTTATACTTTTGGTATGGAATCTTAACTTTGCCTTCTTCAGCTTTCGATGACTCAACGAAAGTTACCCCTTTCGGCAGTGATGAAACTGGCGTATTTGATGCACAGCCCGTGATCACCAACAGTGAACACGCGCCAACCCAAAACATCTTCATGTACTTTCCTTAAAATAATCCGAGATAGATGGCCGCAAGTAAGCTATACCTAGCAGCCTTTCCTAAAAATATTAAAATCACGCAAGGCAGAAACTTCATTCTTAGCCACCCTGCGGCTAAACACAGCGGGTCTCCTATTACAGGTAACCAGCTAAAAAATAACCCCCAATAGCCATACTTAGAGAGCCACTTTAATGCGGTATGACCGTGCTTTTCCTCTTGTGCTTTGTTGGGAATCCACAAGCCAAGCCAATAATTTGTTAAGCCACCAAGCGTATTACCGATAGTAGCGACCATAACAATTGAAGAAACGGAGTATTGATTTAATGAGAGAGTGGCAACTAAGCCCGCCTCAGAACCACCAGGCAACAACGTGGCACTGAGAAAACCGGTCATGAAAAGCACCCATAATGCTGAATCTGAAAACCAAAGCGCTAAACTTTCAAAACTCGTGTTAAATGCTTCTAGCATGTCATATCAAGCAACACCTTGCCTCTGGTTCTTCCTGATTCGACCTGCTGGTGAGCACCAATGACATCACTCATAGGATAAACCTGTTGAATTTCAGTCTTCAGTAAGCCAACGCCGACCATGTACAACAAGGTATCTAACTGCGCAGGGTCTGGTTCAACCAACATGCCACTAGCCTCAAAGCCTAGGAGTTTGGCTTTTTCACAAATCAGCTCAGCTGTGATGGTTGGAACGGTGATGACTCTCGCATTGTCTTTCAGGCATTTAAGCGCATCTAACGCAGCATCTCCGCCTACTAAATCAATCAAAACATCAACATCTTCAACACGTTCTGACACTGGTGCAAATTGATAGTTCACTGCATGAGCACCGAGCGTCGCAAGGTAATCTAAATTTCGTTCACTGCAGGTTGTAAAGACTTCCGCTTTCGTCGCGATCGCAATTTGTACCGCGAGGTGTCCAACACCACCGGCTCCAGCGAGGATAAGTACGCGATCGTTTTCCGTCACATTAGCCTTACTGAGAGCTTGTGCCGCAGTTTGTCCCGCCAACGGTAATGCAGCAGCTGCCTCCAAAGTTACGGAGCTAGGAACATGACTTAACTCAGTTTCTGGAACACATATGTATTGGCTGTAACCACCGCCTCGAACTGGGAAACCAATAAATCCAGCCACCTCATCACCTTCATTAAAACGTGATGCCCCCTCTCCACAAGACATCACTTTTCCTGAGATGTCGTAACCTGGCACCCAAGGTAAATTATCCTTATTCTGCGCTGCCGCCCAACCGAGCCCAGCTCGAGTTTTGACATCAATAGGATTTACGCCTGAAAAAGCGACTTTTACTAAGACTTCACCAGGCTGTGGTGATGGTGTAGAAGCATGTTGAATCGCGAGTACGTTGGCATCACCAAACTCAGTGATAACGATCTGTTTGTGTTCCATAAACCATTCCCTGCAAGAAAACAAAAAGGGATGCGAAAGCATCCCTTTGACTATAAACCATTTTGTTAACCTAAGTTAATCGTGATTTTGTAAATTGGTTGATCATTCCATTTTCAATAATGTCTAACCAACAAGTGCTAACAATATACCAGCCGCAACGGCTGAACCCAGCACACCAGCAACGTTTGGTCCCATCGCATGCATTAACAAAAAGTTTTGCGGGTTAGCTTGTAAACCAACTTTGTTTACGACTCGCGCGGCCATTGGTACCGCAGAAACGCCAGCCGCACCAATAAGTGGGTTGATGTCTTCTTTCGAGAACTTGTTAAGCAGTTTCGCCATCAGGACGCCCGCACCAGTACCGATACTAAATGCAACTGCGCCTAACCCCAAGATACCTAACGTTTCTAGGTTCAAGAACTGCTCAGCTTGCAGCTTAGAACCAACACCAAGACCTAAAAAGATAGTCACTATGTTGATCAATTCATTTTGAGCAGTTTTCGATAAACGATCGACCACACCAGCTTCACGCATCAAGTTACCCAAACAGAACATACCAACCAATGGCGTAGCTGAAGGTAAGAACAGAATCGTCATCAGTAATACAGCAAGCGGGAAGATGACTTTCTCCCATTTACCAACATGACGAAGCTGAGCCATCTTAATTTGACGTTCTTCCTTGGTTGTCAGTGCTTTCATGATTGGTGGCTGGATGATCGGCACCAATGCCATATAGCTGTATGCCGCGACTGCAATCGCACCTAGCAGATCTGGAGAGAGCTTACTCGCTAAGAAAATCGCTGTTGGCCCATCAGCACCACCGATGATCGCGATAGACGATGCATCCGCCATGGAAAACTCCATGCCAGGTACATAGTTGAGTAAAATAGCGCCAAACAGTGTTGCAAAAATACCAAACTGCGCAGCCGCACCTAACCACAACGTTTTTGGGTTTGCGATCAAAGCACCAAAGTCGGTCATCGCGCCCACACCCATGAAGATCAATAGCGGGAACACACCCGATTCAATCCCAATGTAGTAAACGTAGTAGAGCAAGCCACCAGGCTCAGTAAAGCCAGCATTTGGAATATTCGCCAAAATAGCACCGAAACCAATCGGCAATAACAGTAAAGGTTCAAATCCTTTTTTAATTGCCAAAAACAGCAAGGTACAACCAACCAGCATCATACAGATTTGGCCGAACTCGAAGTTAGCGATCCCTGTTTCTGCCCAAAGGGTTAACAATCCGTCCATGATACTCCCTTACGCCAGGCTCAACAGAGGCGCACCTACTGTGACAGCATCGCCTTCTTTAACGTTCAGCTCTTGAACCACACCACCACGCGCCGCTCGTACTTCAGTTTCCATTTTCATCGCTTCAAGGATGAGCAATACATCGCCTTCAGCTACCTCAGCACCAGGTTGAACATTCACTTTGAAGATGTTACCTGCAAGAGGAGCAGGTACCGCTTCTGCTGAAGCATTAGAAGGTGCGCTAGGTGTAGCCGATTTTGCCGGTGCATTAGAAGGAGCAACAGATGTCAGTTCACCTTGAGGGCCAACTTCCACCTCATACACCTGCCCGTCAACACGTACACTATAAGTTTCTACACCACCAGTTGCTGGTTGAGCTACAGGTACAGCAGGCTTCGCAGCTTCTAGCGTTGGTGCAGGCTCAAATGCTTCTGGGTTTTCACGATTCTTAAGGAACTTAAGCCCAACTTGAGGGAAAAGTGCATAAGTGAGTACGTCATCAACACGCTCACTTGCTAGCTTAATGCCTTCTGATTTCGCTTTCTCCATCAGATCAACCGTAAGCGTCTCCATTTCAGGCTCAAGTAAATCGGCAGGACGACAGCTAATTGGCTCTTTACCATCAAGCACTTTCGCTTGCAGTTCTGCATTTAACTCGGCTGGCGCTTGACCGTACTCACCTTTCAATAGGCCAGCGGTTTCCTTGGTAATACTCTTATAGCGCTCGCCAGTAAGAACGTTAATCACCGCTTGCGTACCGACGATCTGTGAAGTTGGAGTCACCAATGGAATGAAACCAAGATCTTTACGTACACGAGGGATCTCTTCTAATACTTCATCAATGCGATCCGCAGCGCCCTGCTCTTTCAACTGGCCTTCCATATTGGTCAACATACCACCAGGCACTTGGGCAATCAGGATGCGTGAATCGACTCCTTTTAACTGGCCTTCCCACTTCGCATACTTCTTACGTACCTCACGGAAATATGCGGCGATAGGTTCCAGTTGCTCGAGTTTCAAATTGGTATCTCGCTCGGTGCCTTCTAGCATAGCGACTACCGTTTCAGTCGGTGTATGGCCGTAGGTACAACTCATTGAAGAAATCGCAGTATCAAGAATATCAATACCGGCTTCTACTGCTTTTACCGCTGTTGCTGTAGACAGCCCCGTTGTTGCATGACAATGAAGTGCCAATGGCACATCACAAGACGCTTTGATACGCGTGATAAGCTCTTCCGCTTCATAAGGCTTAAGTAAGCCAGACATATCTTTAATACACAGCGAATGACAACCTAAATCCTCTAGGCGTTTTGCCAAGTCAACCCAAGTGTCTGCGTTATGCACTGGGCTCGTTGTGTAAGACAACGTACCTTGAGCATGCGCACCAACATCAACCGTTGCTTTCACGGCTTTCTGGAAGTTTCGCACGTCATTCATTGCATCAAAAATACGGAATACATCCATGCCGTTAGCATGCGCGCGTTCAACAAACTTTTCTACTACGTCGTCGGCATAATGGCGGTACCCTAAAAGGTTTTGACCACGCAGTAGCATTTGCATTGGTGTATTAGGCATCGCTTTTTTTAGTTCACGTAAACGCTCCCAAGGGTCTTCCCCTAAGAATCGAATACAAGAATCAAATGTTGCACCACCCCAAGTCTCTAGAGACCAGTAACCAACCTTATCCAACTCAGCTGCGATAGGCAGCATATCCTCAATACGCATACGCGTAGCAAATAGTGATTGATGGGCATCACGAAGGACCACATCAGTAATAGCTAGTGGTTTAGACATGCTCTTAAACTCCTTTTTAATCCTAGTTCGGCTACTTCGCGAATGAGGCGCGATGTTTATGAATCGCAGCCGAGATCGCCGCCACTACTTGTGGACTAACAGCTGAAGAGGTTGATTGAATATTAGTGTTTGTTTTTGGTGCTGCGATCGGCTCTGGTACTTCTTCTGGTACCAATTTCGACATTAACCGAACGAGATAAACAAGAATAGTGAGGAAAATAAATACGACCGCCATCCCCGTTAGCATCAGGGTGGCCGCATCTACTAGCAGGCTTCCTATATTAGTCATGTTGCTTCCTTTCTTTGTCATCCTGACAACGTGCAGGACTTTAATAGTGTCAAATCCCGACCCATGGATTATCTCGATTGGTTAAATTTTGTCAATTTTGTTTAAGGAAGGTTTGTAGTAATCCTGATAAATGATTATTTATTCACTACCCAGATCACAGTTCATGACAAAATAATCACTTCAAATCGCTATCACCTTACGAACAGAGTAAAGGAGGACATAAATAAAAACTGCGATTTAGATTTCAAAATCAAATCGGGACTCACGCAGTAAAAACCAACAAAAACAAAAAGATGAACAAGATTAACAATAAATAAACAAATAACAAACAAAGTGACTACATGAGAGTGATTGAAATGAAAAATGGAAGTCAGTGTATAGGAGGGATAATCAGGATGATTTCACACGATGCGACAGAAGCTTGATAGCAAATTGCTTAGATACGCACATATTCGCTTTTAAAAAAGAGGAACATAGGCTCTAGTGATCCTACGCCATATTTCAGATGTCTAGATACAAAAAAGCCTCGCAATTGCGAGGCTGTTTCAATGAGTGGCGCGTCCTGGAGGATTCGAACCTCCGACCGCCTGGTTCGTAGCCAGGTACTCTATCCAGCTGAGCTAAGGAC
>NZ_JAWOTL010000006.1:0-82522 GCF_033338835.1 Vibrio sp. Vb0888 | reverse complement strand
GCGTCCTGGAGGATTCGAACCTCCGACCGCCTGGTTCGTAGCCAGGTACTCTATCCAGCTGAGCTAAGGACGCGCAGATCTTCTTGCTAAGAAGTTGTGAAGTAAATCACATTCATTTCTTACGAAACAAAAAAAAGGCCATCGGGCCAGTCAATGAATGGCGGTGAAGGAGGGATTCGAACCCTCGATACGGGATAAACCGTATACTCCCTTAGCAGGGGAGCGCCTTCAGCCTCTCGGCCACCTCACCGTTTTCATTGTTATATCTCAGAAGAGATATGGCGCGTCCTGGAGGATTCGAACCTCCGACCGCCTGGTTCGTAGCCAGGTACTCTATCCAGCTGAGCTAAGGACGCACTTTTTGTTGATAAATCAACGTTGCAAGAATGGCGGTGAAGGAGGGATTCGAACCCTCGATACGGGATAAACCGTATACTCCCTTAGCAGGGGAGCGCCTTCAGCCTCTCGGCCACCTCACCGTCTTGCGGAGGCACATATTACGTTTTACCGAAAATATGTCAAACACTTTCTTTGAAAAAATCTACGAAACTGGCTTAACCGTTGCTGATTTAATCAAAGTGACTATTAAACGAACTTTATCACTCTATTATGATGAAAAAAGAGAGTCTTCTCTGAAAAAAAGACATTTATTTTCAAATAACTTTCTGAAGTTCGAATCAACATTATTGATGAATTCACAGCCATACTCAACACAATAGTTTCTGCAAATTTTCAAAAACAGTAAAAACTAAAAAGGCCAACCCTTCGGTTAGCCTTTTTCATTCAAACTAAGCTCTGTAAACAGGAGCGACTTAGTAGTTACCTGAAGCAACGTTGCCATTGCCTTTTTCAGCTTGAATGCGCATGTAGATTTCTTCACGGTGAACTGAAACCTCTTTCGGAGCGTTAACGCCGATACGCACTTGGTTACCTTTAACACCTAGTACAGTTACAGTCACTTCATCACCAATCATCAGTGTTTCGCCTACGCGGCGAGTCAAAATTAGCATTCTTTGCTCCTTGAGTAATCTCTAAATTTTCTTGCTACAAAGCTATTATCCAACAAAAGTTATATTTTCGTAAACTACCTTGTTAGCGAAAATCAGCCTAAAAAGGCATGTTTTTGTTGAATGTTTAATGCTTCACTAGACGTAATGTAAGCATCATGCAGAATGTTTGCTGCTGTATCCACACATTCGGGTGCTAAAACTAGCATCATAGTGAGTGCATTCGTTGCGCTGAAATTGATCTCAATATCTCGCTTTGCCAACAAATCGCATGCGTGCTCTACCATTCCATTGGCCTCAAGCCCCACTGCGGTCAACAGGCTTACCACTTCACTATTACGGATTTTGTCGCTGAACACCAGGTCGAACTTGGCACATGCATCTTGTTTTATCATGATACCTGCCCGTTCTGTTTCCTCGATCACATTCCAAATGTCGATACCCAACATCTGACATTGTTTTGTAGCACTAGATAAATGTTCTTTATCGACTTCGATTATGGCAAGGTCACGTTGAATGGCTATACCAGAGACGGCTTGATTGCCTAACTCCCCCTTTACCAGACTGCCTTCATTAACATCAAATGTCGAAAGCACGCGCAGTGGCACATTATTCTTCCATGCAAATTGCACTGAAGGTAAATGTAATACTTTCGCGCCTCGGCTTGCCATCGCTTCCATGGAAGGAAAATCGATAACCGCCAATTTTCGCGCGTTTTTCACTACACGTGGGTCACAAGTATAAATACCATCAACGTCGGTAAAGATTTGACACTCATCAGCGCGCAATGCGCCTGCCAGTGCCACTGCGCTCGTATCTGAGCCACCTCGACCTAATGTGGTGATATCCCCGTTCTCATTCACACCTTGAAAGCCTGCAACAATCACGATTTGGTCTTGCTCAAGCAATCCCAGAATTGTCTTAGTATCAATGTGTTTAATCGTTGCGTCATTGTGTTGATTATCCGTCACAATATTCGCCTGTGCTCCGGTAAGCGAGCGTGCAGCATGACCCAATTTATTGAGTGTCATTGCTAACAGTGCCATTGACACTTGCTCACCAGCAGAGAGCAAAACATCAAGTTCTCGAGCTGTAGGCACGCTATCTATCTGTTTAGCGAGGTCCATCAGTCTGTTTGTTTCGCCTGACATTGCAGACACGACAACAACAACTTGATTGCCATCATTTTTCGCCTTAATGATGTGTTCAGCAACTTGGTGGATTCTTTCAATTGAACCCACGGAGGTTCCGCCAAACTTTTGCACGATAAGGGGCTTTTTCACCAGTCTTCACCTTCCCAAGACCGAAGTCTCTTTAGAACTGCTTACATCGTCAGTATTTCCTTTTAGAAAAATTATATAAGCAGTAGTTACAACAAAAACCAAATAGCCTAAATGACTCGGTTAACTTTTGGTCAATTAAACCACTTGGCTGCTAAAAAAATTACGCTCAATCAAAGAAACTTGATTGAGCGTAATTTTAGTAGTTAAAAGCTTATAAGCGCTCTTCTAACCAAGGCTGAACTGTTTTAATTGCCTCTGGTAGTGCGGCTACATCAGTACCACCAGCTTGAGCCATGTCAGGACGACCACCGCCCTTACCACCGACTTGCTCAGCAATCATCTTAACTAGATCACCAGCTTTTACTTTACCAGTTAGATCTTTAGTCACACCAGCAATCAGGCCAACCTTGTCACCTGTTACGTTAGCAAGCAGTACGACACCAGACCCCATTTGGTTCTTGATGTCATCAACCATAGTACGTAGGTTCTTGCTGTCAGCGCCTTCAAGAGCTGCGACTAGAACTTTTGTACCATTGACTTCAACCGCTTTGCCCATGATGTTAGCGCTTTCTGCTGCCGCCATCTTATCTTTTAGCTTCTGCACTTCTTTCTCTAGCGCTTTTGCTTTCTGTGCAGATTCTGCCAGTTTCTCTTCGTACTTCGCGTTTTGAGCTTCAATCGCGTCTAATGCAGCCTCGCCTGTTACCGCCTCAATACGTCGAATACCTGCAGCAATGCCGCTTTCTGAAGTGATTTTGAATAGGCCAATATCACCTGTGCTTGATGCGTGAATACCACCGCAAAGCTCTGTCGAGAAGTCACCCATAGACAGTACGCGTACTTCGTCATCGTACTTCTCACCAAACAGTGCCATTGCGCCTTTCTTCTTAGCAGACTCAATGTCCATCACGTTGGTTTCAATCGTGTGGTTGCGACGAATTTGCGCGTTAACTAGACGCTCAACTTCTTTCAGTTCTGCTGCAGTTACGGCTTCTAGGTGCGAGAAGTCGAAACGTAGGTTGTCTGCCTTCACCAATGAGCCTTTCTGCGTTACGTGCTCACCTAAAACTTGGCGTAGTGCTGCGTGTAGCAAGTGCGTTGCTGAGTGGTTTAGAGAGATAGCTGCGCGACGCTCTGCGTCAACGATAGTTGCTACTTCATCACCTTTCGCTAGAACGCCTTCTGCCATTACACCGTGGTGCGCGATTGCGTTACCTAGTTTTTGAGTGTCCTCAACGCGGAATACACCAGACTCAGTACGGATTTCACCAGCGTCACCACACTGACCGCCTGACTCTGCGTAGAATGGTGTTTCACCAAGTACGATGATTGCTTTGTCGCCCGCAGATAGCGAATCTACTTCGTTGCCTTCAACGAACATCGCTGCTACAGAACTAGAGCCTTTAGTACCTGTGTAACCACAGAATTCTGTTTGCGTATCAACTTTGATTGCTGCGTTGTAGTCAGTACCGAAGTTACCCGCTTCACGCGCACGTTGACGCTGCTCTTCCATCGCTTTCTCGAAACCTTCTTCGTCGATTGCGAACTCACGCTCACGTGCTACGTCGTTAGTTAAGTCAGCTGGGAAGCCGTAAGTATCGTAAAGTTTAAATACGGTTTCGCCGTCTAGTACTTTACCGTCTAGGTTATCTAGTGCTTCGTTTAGAATCGCCATACCGCGCTCAAGTGTACGACCAAAGTTTTCTTCTTCGATACGCAGTACTTTTTCAACCACAGCTTGTTGACGCTTCAGCTCTTCACCAGCCGTACCCATGATGTCAGCTAGAACGCCAACCAACTTGTGGAAGAATGCACCTTGTGCGCCCAGCTTGTTACCGTGACGAACTGCACGACGGATGATACGGCGTAATACGTAACCTCGACCTTCGTTTGAAGGCATAACGCCATCCACGATCAGGAATGAACATGAACGGATGTGGTCAGCGATAACGCGTAGTGATTGGTTTGATAGGTCTTCGTAACCGATCACTTCTGCTGCTGCTTTGATAAGAGCTTGGAATACATCGATTTCGTAGTTTGAGTGAACGCCCTGCATGATTGCAGAGATACGCTCGATACCCATACCAGTATCTACCGATGGTTTTGGTAGCGGTTCCATAGTCCCGTCTGCGTGACGGTTGAACTGCATGAATACGTTGTTCCAGATCTCGATGAAACGGTCACCATCTTCTTCAGGCGTGCCAGGACGGCCACCCCAGATGTGCTCACCGTGATCGTAGAAGATTTCAGTACATGGACCACAAGGGCCAGTGTCGCCCATTTGCCAGAAGTTATCAGACTCGTACGGCTTGCCGCCTTCTTTATCACCAATGCGAACAATACGATCAGCGGGTACGCCAACTTTCTTGTTCCAGATGTCAAACGCTTCGTCATCGGTTTCGTAAACAGTTACCAATAAGCGATCCGCTGGCAGTTTAAGAACTTCGGTTAGGAATTCCCAAGCAAAGGAGATCGCATCTTCTTTGAAGTAATCGCCAAAGCTGAAGTTGCCTAACATTTCAAAGAATGTGTGGTGACGAGCAGTAAAGCCAACATTTTCTAGGTCGTTATGTTTACCACCAGCACGTACGCAACGCTGAGCCGTAGTCGCTCGAGTGTAGGCTCGTTTTTCTAAGCCTAAGAAACAATCTTTAAATTGGTTCATACCTGCGTTTGTGAACAGCAGGGTTGGGTCGTTATGTGGAACTAACGATGAACTTTCTACGATTTGGTGTCCTTTGCTCTCAAAGAACTTGAGGAACGCGTTACGAACCTCATCAGTGCTCATGTACATGCAGCTCTTCCTGAAAATAGTCGAGTTAGAATTTTGCCGTATTGTAGATCATGCAAACAGCTGAGACTAGTTTTCTTGAGGAAAAGAGGGAGTAGGAGAAAAAATTTGAAGCAAAACAAAAATCAGTGCGGACGACTGACCGTTAATCTTCGTCCTCAAAGCTCAGCGCGTAGCTGATTTGGTCAAAACTGTAGCCACGATATTGCAGAAAACGAACTTGTTTTGCGTACTCTTTTTGGTCTTTGGCTTTAATACCTTTGAATTTCTTTTCTGCCGCCTGTTTAGCCAGTTCAAACCAATCTTGCGGCTCTTCAGCCATAGCTTGCTCAATCACCGACTCCGCAACACGCTTCTGGTTTAACTCTTGACGAATTCGACGCTCTCCATGTCCTTTGTATACATGCTGTCTAATTTGACTCTTCGCGTAACGTAAATCATCTAAATAGTTATGGTCTAGGCAAAAATTAATTGCGATGTCGATGTCTGATTCTTCATAGCCCTTCATCGATAATTTTTGGTAAAGCTCATACTGACCATGATCGCGACGGCTAAGCAATTGGATAGCAGCCTCTTTGCTCGATAATGTCGGCGCCTGGCGTTTTTGGTACATGATGATCCTAAAAGTATTTTTGCTGTACAGGCTCTCAATGGCCTTTGTGATAATTCGATTTTTGATTTCAATAGATACAACAAAGCCCCGCATTGCAGGGCTTTGTCATTTATTAATCTATGAGAGATTAAAACTCTTCAGCTTGCTCTGGCGCTTCACCAGCTTCAGGCGCTTCCGCAAGTGCTGGCGCTAGCAACATTTCACGCAGTTTTGTATCGATAGTTTTAGCCACTTCAGGATGCTCACGCAGGTAGTTACACGCATTCGCTTTACCTTGACCAATCTTATCGCCATTGTAGCTATACCAAGCACCGGCTTTTTCAACTAACTTGTGCTTCACACCTAGATCGACAAGTTCACCTTCGCGGTTAAAGCCTTGGCCGTACATGATTTGTGTGTTTGCTTCTTTAAATGGTGCTGCAATCTTATTCTTAACAACTTTGATGCGCGTTTCGTTACCTACGACTTCGTCACCTTCTTTGATTGCGCCAGTACGACGGATATCTAGACGAACAGAAGCGTAGAACTTAAGTGCGTTACCACCTGTTGTTGTTTCTGGGTTACCAAACATCACACCAATCTTCATACGGATTTGGTTGATGAAGATACACATACAGTTAGACTGCTTTAGGTTACCCGTTAGCTTACGCATTGCTTGAGAAAGCATACGTGCTTGCAGACCCATGTGGCTATCGCCCATTTCGCCTTCGATTTCTGCTTTCGGTGTTAGCGCTGCAACAGAGTCGACAACCATAACATCGATAGCACCAGAACGTGCAAGTGCGTCACAGATCTCTAGCGCTTGCTCACCTGTGTCTGGCTGAGAAACTAGCAATGCATCGATATCTACGCCAAGTTTCTTCGCGTATACAGGATCTAGAGCGTGCTCTGCATCGATAAACGCACAAGTTTTGCCTTCACGTTGCGCAGCAGCAATAAGCTCAAGCGTTAATGTTGTTTTACCTGAAGATTCTGGGCCGTAGATTTCTACGATACGACCCATTGGTAGACCACCAGCACCCAAAGCGATATCAAGAGAAAGAGAACCCGTTGAGATGGTTTCTACGTCCATTGCGCGGTTATCACCAAGGCGCATGATAGAGCCTTTACCGAATTGCTTTTCAATTTGACCTAGCGCAGCGGCGAGCGCTTTCTGTTTGTTCTCGTCCATTACTTTCTCCGATTTATTCATCTTCTTTGGGCGACGAATAGTAATTCATTTTTCTTAAGCAGAAGAACTGCTCAGCAATGAAAGTTATTATACTGTTGATTCATACAGTGTCCATACCTGTATGAAAAAAATTTGGCTGACCTAAAGTCGTGATTTGCTCTAGCCCTTATCAATGCTGGGCTAAAACAATTTAAGAAATTCTAGAGTAGATGTTGATACAATTGAGTCAGCGCATGCTCGACCGCTTTTTTGCGAACTTCTGCACGGTCACCAGTAAAATGCATGGTTTCGACTTGCTGCCAACTTTGGTTATCAGCAAAAGCAAAGCAGACCATGCCGACTGGTTTCTCTTCACTGCCACCCCCCGGCCCTGCAATACCACTGATGGACACACCGATGGTCGCATTGGAGTTTTTCATTGCACCCTGTACCATTTCAATCACAACTGGCTCACTCACTGCACCATGCGCTTCTAACGTTGAAGCTTGCACACCAAGCATCTCCATTTTCGCTTCATTACTGTAGGTGACAAACGCACGGTCAAGCCACGCTGAACTACCAGCAATGTCAGTAATGGCGGTTGCAACACCACCACCAGTGCATGATTCTGCGGTCGTTAAAAGATGCCCGTGTTTAGCCAATAATGCGCCTAAATCGGCACTCAATTTTGTTGTTTTTTCCATAGCCAAAATGCCCTTTGTCTCTTTTTACTTGATAGGGATTCACGTATCCTAAGCCGCTACGGAAATAAACAAAAGAACTTACCTGTGAAAGCTGAACAAAAACACACTCCGATGATGCAGCAATACCTCAAGCTAAAAGCTGAGAACCCAGAGATTTTGCTGTTCTACCGCATGGGCGATTTCTACGAACTCTTTTACGATGATGCCAAGCGAGCTTCTCAGCTTCTTGATATTTCATTGACCAAACGTGGTGCGTCTGCAGGTGAACCTATCCCAATGGCGGGTGTGCCATTTCACGCCGTAGAGGGCTACCTGGCAAAACTTGTTCAGCTTGGTGAGTCTGTGGCGATCTGTGAACAGATTGGCGATCCGGCCACCAGCAAGGGCCCAGTAGAACGTAAAGTTGTGCGTATCGTTACACCAGGTACTGTGACGGATGAGGCGCTGCTTTCTGAGCGTGTCGATAACTTAATCGCAGCAATTTACCATCACAACGGTAAGTTCGGTTATGCGACGCTGGATGTCACCTCTGGTCGCTTCCAACTGACAGAACCAGAAACTGAAGAAGCGATGACAGCCGAGCTTCAACGTACCGCACCACGTGAGCTACTGTTCCCAGAAGATTTTGAACCTGTACATTTAATGGCGAGCCGCAATGGTAACCGTCGTCGCCCAGTCTGGGAGTTTGAGCTTGATACGGCTAAGCAACAACTCAATCAACAATTTGGCACAAAAGATCTGGTTGGTTTTGGTGTAGAACATGCGTCCTTAGGGTTATGTGCTGCTGGTTGTTTGATCCAGTACGTAAAAGATACTCAACGTACGGCTTTACCTCATATTCGCTCTTTAACGTTTGATCATCAGGATCAATCCGTCATCCTTGATGCTGCTACCCGACGTAATCTGGAAATTACTCAAAATCTAGCAGGCGGAACCGATAACACGCTCGCTGCAGTACTCGACCATTGTGCAACTCCGATGGGCAGCCGAATGCTGAAGCGTTGGTTGCATCAGCCTATGCGTTGCATTGAAACGTTAAACAATCGCCTTGATGCGATTGGTGAGATTAAAGAACAAGCTCTGTTTGCTGATCTTCAACCAACGTTAAAGCAAATTGGTGATATTGAACGTATCTTAGCGCGCCTTGCATTACGCTCTGCTCGCCCTCGCGATATGGCTAGACTTCGCAATGCCATGCAACAGCTACCAGAGCTAGAATCTGTCACCGCTTCTTTGACCCATCCGTACCTAACGAAATTGGCGAAGTATGCAGCTCCGATTGACGAAGTATGTGACCTGTTAGAGCGCGCGATTAAAGAAAATCCGCCGGTTGTTATTCGTGATGGTGGCGTCATCGCTGAAGGCTACAATGCGGAGCTCGATGAATGGCGAAAATTGGCAGACGGTGCAACAGAATATCTTGAGCAGCTTGAGCGAGATGAGCGTGAACGACACGGTATCGATACGCTTAAAGTAGGCTATAACAACGTTCATGGCTTCTTTATCCAAGTGAGCCGTGGCCAGAGCCATTTGGTTCCACCGCATTATGTACGTCGCCAAACACTCAAAAACGCTGAACGCTACATCATCCCAGAGCTTAAGGAACACGAAGACAAAGTACTTAACTCGAAATCTAAAGCGTTAGCACTTGAGAAACAGTTGTGGGAAGAACTGTTTGATCTATTGATGCCAAACCTTGAGAAGCTGCAAAACCTAGCTTCTGCCCTGTCTCAACTGGATGTATTACAAAACCTAGCAGAGCGTGCAGATTCGTTAGATTACTGCCGCCCAACGCTTGTGAAAGACGCAGGAATTCACATTCAAGCTGGTCGTCATCCAGTCGTAGAACAAGTAACAACAGAGCCGTTCATCGCGAACCCAATTGAGCTTAACCCAGCCCGTAAGATGTTGATCATCACCGGTCCAAACATGGGTGGTAAATCAACCTACATGCGTCAAACTGCGCTGATTGCATTGATGGCACATATCGGCTCTTATGTACCGGCAGAATCCGCACAGATTGGTTCTTTAGATCGTATATTTACTCGTATTGGTGCGTCAGATGATCTTGCATCTGGCCGCTCGACCTTCATGGTAGAAATGACCGAAACAGCCAATATTCTTCACAACGCAACTAAGAACAGTTTGGTGCTAATGGATGAAATCGGACGCGGTACTAGTACTTACGACGGTCTCTCTTTAGCTTGGGCAAGTGCGGAATGGCTCGCAACACAAATTGGTGCGATGACCCTATTTGCAACCCACTACTTCGAATTAACAGAGTTACCAAGCCAGCTGCCAAACTTAGCGAACGTTCACTTGGATGCCGTAGAACATGGAGACAGCATTGCCTTTATGCACGCAGTTCAAGAAGGTGCGGCAAGTAAGTCTTACGGCCTGGCTGTTGCGGGCTTAGCAGGTGTACCAAAAACGGTCATCAAAAATGCGCGTAACAAGCTATCTCAGCTAGAGCAACTGGGGCAAAACAGTGACACACCGCGTCCAAGTGCAGTAGATGTGGCTAACCAGTTGAGCCTGATTCCAGAGCCTAGCGAGGTCGAACAAGCTCTGTCAGGTATTGATCCTGACGACTTAACGCCACGCCAAGCTCTTGAAGAGCTGTATCGCTTGAAGAAGATGCTGTAAACAGACTCACACCAACGAGCAAAAAAGAAAAAAGGCTATGGGGAACCATAGCCTTTTGCGTATCTAGTGAAATACGGATTATTTAATCGTCTTCTACGTTAAATAAGTTTTCCATATTCAAACCTTGTTTGATTAGGACTTCACGAAGACGACGTAAACCTTCCACTTGTATTTGACGTACTCGCTCACGTGTCAGACCAATCTCTCGACCAACTTCTTCCAGCGTCGAAGGCTCGTAGCCTAGTAGGCCGAAGCGACGTGCAAGCACTTCTTTCTGTTTCGGATTCAACTCTTCTAACCAATGAATCAACGATGATTTGATGTCGTCATCTTGAGTCGAAACTTCTGGATCAGAGTTGTTTGCATCAGGAATAATATCCAGCAGCGCTTTCTCACCGTCACCACCGATTGGCGTGTCGACAGAGCTAATACGCTCATTAAGGCGTAACATTTTGCTTACGTCTTCGACTGGAATATCTAATTGAGCAGCAATTTCTTCTGCGGTCGGTTCGTGATCGAGCTTTTGAGAAAGTTCACGCGCAGTACGCAGATAAATGTTCAGCTCTTTCACTACGTGGATAGGTAGACGGATCGTGCGAGTTTGGTTCATCAACGCTCGCTCTATCGTTTGTCGGATCCACCATGTTGCGTAAGTAGAGAAACGGAAACCACGTTCTGGGTCGAATTTTTCGACCGCTCGGATCAAGCCGAGGTTACCTTCTTCAATCAGATCGAGTAGTGCTAGACCACGGTTACTGTATCGACGAGAAATCTTAACAACCAAACGTAGGTTACTTTCGATCATACGTTTGCGTGCCGCTTCGTCGCCACGTAGGGCGCGTCTTGCGTAAAGCACTTCTTCTTCGGCAGTAAGTAAAGGTGAGAAGCCAATTTCGCCCAAATACAACTGAGTTGCATCTAAGCTTTTACTGCTCGCGTCAAATTCTTCACGCGCAGTCGCTTTGCTTTCTGTGGATGATGATCTTTCGAGTTCGTTATCAATGGTCTTCACTGACGCATTATCAAATGCAAACTCTTCAACTTTGGTTACTGTGTTGCTGATACTCATAACGCCTCCCCCTGGCGAGTTAGCAAGACATGACAACTCAATATGTCGCTAAATGATGTCGCAAGTTGTTTTTCAAAGTTTTAAGGCAAATAGCGTTTTGGATTCACTGATTTACCTTGATAGCGAATTTCAAAGTGTAGTTTGACCGACTTTGCACCTGAACTACCCATGGTAGCGATTTTTTGTCCGCTTTTTACGCTTTGTCCTTCTGTGACCAGCAGTTTGTCATTATGTGCGTATGCGCTTAAATAATTGTCGTTATGCTTTACTATAATTAAGTTGCCATAACCTCGTAGCGCATTGCCTGAATAAACGACTGTGCCGGCTGCGGTTGAAACGATAGGTTGACCACGCTGTCCTGCGATGTCGATACCTTTATTTCCCTGTTCTCCCGCCGAAAAGTTCTTGATTACTCTCCCTTTTGTTGGCCACAACCACTTTGAGACTTTATCACTCTTTGCTGTGGTAGTTGGCGCTTTTTGCTTCACTTTTTGGTTATCTTTTGAACCAACATACTCCTTTGTTTTCGATTGTTCAACCTTCTTTGGAGGCTGTTTTTGTACGACTTTAGGCTTAGTCTCTGTAGGTTTTTGACTAGAGTTTTTACTCGAAGGTTTAGGTTTAGAGGCTGTTGATGTTTTCGTCACTGGAGCTGGGGGGGGCGTAACAACAGGAGCCACAACGGGTTCAACTTTTTGACCATATTTAGGGGCGACATATTTCGGAGCCCAAAGTTTTAGCCTCTGTCCTGGGTAGATAGTGTAAGGCTGAGTTAACTCATTGTAACGAACAAGATCATTTACATCTTTATCTGTGACATAAGCTATGAAGTAAAGCGTATCGCCTTTTTTTACCTCATAATAACTCCCTCTGTAACTCCCTCTTTCAAGGCTTGAATAGTCTTTTTTTAGGCTAGAGACAGGTGCAGGGGAATGCGCTGCACAACCAACTAGTCCTGCAGCAAACACAAAGCTAATACCAATATGACGTAGTAACTTATTCACCTATCCCCAACCCTTAAGCTAAATCACCCGCAACCAGAGGTACGAACCGAACCATTTCTACAACGGTAGAGAGATATTCGTCTCCCTTACGCTCTATTTTTAATAACTGTTGCTCCGTATCTCCAACAGGAATGACCATTTTGCCGCCATCTCTTAATTGTGAGAGAAGAGCTTGGGGAATCACTTCAGCGGCAGCGGTAACAATGATAGCATCGAAAGGACCTCTCGCTTCCCAGCCCTGCCACCCATCAGCATGCTTAGTTGAAACATTGTAAATATCCAATTGCTTCAGGCGACGCTTTGCTTCCCATTGCAACGATTTAATTCGCTCAACGGAGTATACATGATCAACAATTTGCGCCAGTACCGCGGTTTGATAACCCGATCCCGTTCCGATTTCCAGAACACGACTCGCCGGCTCTAGCTCAAGCAACTCGGTCATACGCGCAACGATATAAGGCTGAGAAATAGTTTGTCCCTGACCAATTGGTAACGCGTTGTTATCATAGGCTTGGTGCATCATCGCTTGAGAAACAAAGCTTTCTCGTGGCAAGCGTTGGATAGCATCCAGAACTCTTTGGTCTTTGATGCCACTGGAGATAAGAAACGCTATCAACCTGTCAGCATGTGGGTTACTCATTACTTCTCTTCCTTTAACCAACTATCCATAGCACGCAGCGACTCGTGAGCGGTGAGATCAACTTGCAGAGGCGTCATTGAAACTCGGCCATGCTCAATTGCATAAAAGTCCGTGCCCTCTCCTGCATCTTGCTCCTTTCCTGGTGGCCCTAACCAATAAATGTCATGGCCTCTCGGATCTTTCTGCTTGATCATATTCTCTGCGTGATGACGTGCACCTAAACGCGTAACTTCAATTTCACCTAAATTCTCTGATGGTAAGTCAGGCACGTTTACGTTCAGTAGACGATTCGTTGGAATCGGCGACGCTAAATGCTGTTGTACAATTTGACGTGCAATTTTAGCGGCGGATTCGAAATGTCGCTTACCCACTAGAGAAAAAGCCACCGACTGAACGCCAAGGAAATGACCTTCCATGGCGGCTGCTACTGTTCCAGAATAAAGAACATCATCACCCAAATTAGCGCCATGGTTGATTCCTGACAGAACAAGATCAGGCAAATCATCTTTCATTAGCTCATTCAGCGCGAAATGCACACAATCCGTGGGCGTGCCTTGCACTGAGTAGATATTTGGGGCAATTTCAGTCACGCGTAATGGTTGTTCTAATGTGAGTGAATTCGAAGCACCTGAACGATTTCGATCAGGTGCGACAATGGTCACTTCGGCGATATCTCTCAACTCATCAGCGAGGGCATGAATCCCTTGAGCATGAACACCATCATCATTGCTGATTAAGACCCTTAAGGGCTTCGGGTTTCGTGAATCCTGTTCCATTAGTATTCTCTTTCTACTTCAACCTCATTAACTAACTCACGAACAATAGAGGTCGCAAAAGATCCCGCATCCAGTGAGAAAGTCAACGTAATGTTGTTACCTTCAACCGTCCAAGCTAAATCTTTTGGCTTCAGCGCAATATCGCGACGGTCGTGGCGCATGCGATTACCACGAATCAGCGCCATGAGGTCAGGCTCTTCGTCTAAAAACGGTTGCTCTAATGCCAGAGCCTCGGCTTGAGTAGGCAGTGCATTATCGCCAGCAAGCGCAGCGGTAATTGCCGCTTCACCTCGCGCAAATTGCACTTGCAGAGCAGCTATGTTGTTTGCATCAATCAACTGAGTGCCAGAATTCGTCTGTGCAATGTCACCATCAATGAACTTATCAAACACACCATTCTCTAGACGAGCTGAAACGATGCGGTTGAAAATCCACGAACGAGCCGCTGATAAATACATGCTGCGCTTGTTTTGATTGCGGGTACGAACGTTTTCGCGTCCCCATCGACGTGCTTCTTCAAGGTTGTTACCATCGTTACCAAAACGCTGACTACCAAAGTAGTTTGGCACGCCAACTTGTTTCACTTTTTCAAGACGTTGCTCTACATCCGCTATATCTGTCACTTCAGACAAAGTAACCACGAACTCGTTCCCTACTAGGTCACCAGGACGCAGTTTTTTATTGTGACGATCTGTTGCAAGGATTTCGATACTTGGGTATTGAGCCAAAAACGCTGAAAAATCTGGCGTTTCACCTTTTGGTAAATGGACACTTAACCACTGTTCCGTCACCGCATGACGGTCTTTAAGACCCGCCCAGCTAACGTCTTTCGACTTAACACCACAGGCTTTTGCTAACTCGTTAGCAACGAAGCTGGTGTTCTCGCCCGTTTTACGGATACGAACCATTAGGTGCTCGCCTTCGCCCGTAAAGGCAAAACCTAAATCTTCGCGAACCTGAAAGTGCTCTGGCTGCGCTTTGATTTTTGCCGATGCAACTGGCTTACCCGTTAGGTAAGCCAATGAAGATAAAATGTCTGACATGATGTGTTTCCGCTGATATCACAGCTTAGAAGAGCAAATTGCTAGTTATTGCTTAAACAGAAGTACAACGGCTTCCGTTGCAATACCTTCTTTGCGTCCGGTAAAACCGAGACGTTCTGTCGTCGTCGCTTTTACGTTGATGTTACTAATGTCGGTTTCTAGATCTTCGGCAATTGCCGCACACATTGCGTCAATGTGTGGTGCCATTTTAGGCGCTTGTGCCATGATGGTTACATCAGCATTGCCAAGGCGGTAGCCTTGCTCTTTGACTCGACGGTAAACGTCTTTCAGTAGTTCACGACTGTTTGCGCCTTTCCATTTATCATCCGTATCTGGGAAATGACGGCCAATATCGCCGGCAGCAATCGCGCCCAGCAGAGCATCCGTTAACGCATGCAACGCTACATCGCCGTCTGAGTGTGCAATCAAACCTTGCTCATAAGGGATTGCTACACCACCAATAATGACTGGGCCTTCACCACCGAATTTATGTACATCGAAACCATGACCAATTCGAATCATTTTCTATCCTTTCTCTTTATTCGCCGCGCTCACGGCTTAGATAAAACTCGGCTAACGCAAGATCTTCTGGCTGAGTGATTTTTATATTGTTCGCATTCCCTTGAACTAAGGCTGGCTTCTCGCCTAGCCATTCCAAAGCCGAGGCTTCATCGGTAATGGTTACACCCTGTTCTAATGCGTCAGCCAGTGCTTGAGTAAGCTGCTGAGTTTTAAACATTTGTGGAGTCAGTGCATGCCACAATGCTTCTCTATCTACCGTATGATCGATATCTTGTACTGCGTTTGCTCGCTTCATTGTATCTCTCACAGGAGATGCGAGAATGCCACCCGTTGAGTGAGCGCAGCAAACATCAATCAAACGGTCAATGTCGGATGTTAATACACATGGCCTTGCAGCGTCGTGAACTAATACCCACTCGCTTTCCAGATGCTCATTGACATAGTTTAGCCCTGATAACACAGAGTCTGCTCTTTCTTTACCACCAGCTACACGAATCACATCTGGGCGCTTAGCAATGGACAATTCTGGGTAATATGGGTCGCCGTCAGTAATGGCAACGACAACCTTAGAAATATTTGGGTGAGAAAGCAGTTTCTCTACGGTATGTTCCAGTACCGCCTTACCTTCGATCAATAAATATTGCTTAGGGCGATCTGCCTTCATTCTGCTACCCACACCAGCAGCAGGCACAATTGCGATATGCGATGAGTTCATATCCAACATTTTAATGGTTTTCCTCACCTATAATGCGGTAAAAAGTCTCGCCATCTTTAACTAAACCGAGCTCATGACGCGCACGTTCTTCAATCGCATCAAGACCTTGCCTTAAATCATCAATCTCAGCGAACATTTCATTGTTGCGAGCTTGTAGCTTGCTGTTCACTTGTTGCTGAACTTCAATTTCATCTTTTACTGTGTAGTAGTCAGACACTCCGTTTTTACCAAACCATAGAGTGTATTGAAGCAAGCCAAACAGTAGCGTAAGGGCTATAACAAAGATTCGCATATCGCTGC
Organism: Vibrio sp. Vb0888; assembly: GCF_033338835.1. Taxonomy (NCBI): domain Bacteria; kingdom Pseudomonadati; phylum Pseudomonadota; class Gammaproteobacteria; order Vibrionales; family Vibrionaceae; genus Vibrio; species Vibrio sp. Vb0888. The sequence goes on along the minus strand of NZ_JAWOTL010000006.1, from coordinate 66,259 downwards.
TAACATTCTGTACCGGAAGGAATTAGATAAGGTGACATATATAGCATAAATGCGAGGTTGCCTCTAGGGGAGAAAGGGAGACTCACACGCTCCTTACAAGAAATAAGCAGCAAAATGAAACAAGCTCATAGGAAGCGCTCCTTACCCATGACCAAAGTAAGAGCCAAAAATACAAACCTATAAATACAAAAAACCGCCGTAGCGATGGTTTCAAAAAGCTATTTAGCGAAACTTTACTCAATAAGAATTAAGCTTGATCTTTAACTTCTTTGAGACCGCTTACTTGAAACATGGAGGAGTGCGCTCACTTAGCGCTTCCGTTATATAAAAAAACACCCCGCCAAAGCAGGGTGTTTTAAAAGCTTTAAGTTAAGCTGCTAATTCAGTGAAGAATTAAGCTTGACCTTTAACTTCTTTAAGACCGTTGAAAGGAGCGCGATCACCTAGTGCTTCCTCGATACGGATTAGCTGGTTGTACTTAGCAACACGGTCAGAACGGCTCATAGAACCAGTTTTGATTTGACCTGCTGCTGTACCTACCGCTAGGTCAGCGATAGTTGCATCTTCAGTTTCGCCAGAACGGTGAGAGATTACTGCTGTGTAACCTGCGTCTTTAGCCATCTTGATTGCAGCTAGAGTCTCAGTTAGAGAACCGATTTGGTTGAACTTGATAAGGATAGAGTTAGCTACGCCTTTCTCGATACCTTCAGCAAGGATCTTAGTGTTAGTAACGAATAGATCGTCACCTACTAGTTGAAGCTTGTCACCTAGTAGTTCAGTTTGGTGCTTGAAGCCATCCCAATCAGACTCGTCTAGACCGTCTTCGATAGAAACGATTGGGAATTGGTTAGCTAGCTCAGCTAGGTAGTGGTTGAACTCTTCAGAAGTGAAAGTTTTACCTTCGCCTTTCATGTTGTAGATGCCAGCTTCTTTGTCGAAGAACTCAGATGCAGCACAGTCCATAGCTAGAGTAACGTCTTTACCTAGTTCGTAACCAGCAGCTGCAACAGCTTCTGCGATAACTTCTAGAGCTTCAGCGTTAGATTTAAGGTTAGGAGCGAAACCACCTTCATCACCAACTGCAGTGCTGTAGCCTTTAGACTTAAGAACTTTAGCTAGGTTGTGGAATACTTCTGCACCGATACGTAGACCTTCTTTAAGAGTCTTAGCGCCAACAGGTTGGATCATGAACTCTTGGATGTCAACGTTGTTGTCTGCGTGCTCACCACCGTTGATGATGTTCATCATTGGTAGAGGCATAGAGAACTGACCTGCAGTGCCGTTTAGCTCAGCGATGTGCTCGTATAGAGGCATGCCTTTCGCAGCAGCAGCAGCTTTAGCGTTTGCTAGAGAAACAGCTAGGATAGCGTTAGCACCGAATTTAGATTTGTTTTCAGTGCCGTCTAGTTCGATCATTACTGCGTCGATTGCAGCTTGGTCTTTAGCGTCTTTGCCAACTAGAGCTTCAGCGATTGGGCCGTTTACAGCTTCAACTGCTTTAAGAACACCTTTACCTAGGAAACGTGCTTTGTCACCGTCACGTAGCTCAAGAGCTTCGCGAGAACCAGTAGATGCGCCAGATGGAGCTGCCGCCATACCTACGAAACCGCCTTCTAGGTGTACTTCAGCTTCTACAGTTGGGTTACCACGTGAGTCGATGATTTCACGACCTAGAACTTTAACGATCTTAGACATTAATGTTTCCTCTCGTTTCAAATATAAATGTCAATCTTAAAGAGCAGCAGCACAACCTTCGCCGCCGCCCGTATCCTTTTACTTCTCGAATTCGCCGCGTGCGTTTTGGCCCGCAGCCTTAACAAAACCTGCAAACAATGGATGTCCATCGCGAGGAGTCGAGGTGAATTCTGGGTGGAACTGAGCCGCTACAAACCATGGGTGAGCTGGGTTCTCAATCATTTCCACTAACTTCTTGTCCGCAGATAGACCTGATACTTTTAGGCCTGCTTTTTCGATTTGCGGACGAAGCACGTTATTCACTTCGTAACGGTGACGGTGACGTTCATGGATCGTCGCGCTACCGTACAGTTCACGAGCTTTAGTCCCTTTCTCTAGGTGACATAGCTGTGAACCAAGACGCATCGTACCGCCTAGGTCAGACTTTTCAGTACGCTCTTCTACGCTACCTGATTCGTCTACCCACTCTGTGATCAAACCTACCACAGGGTACTTCGTCTCTTTGTTAAATTCTGTTGAATGTGCACTTTCCATACCCGCAACGTTACGCGCGTATTCGATTAGTGCAACTTGCATACCCAAACAAATACCTAGGTAAGGCACGTTATTTTCACGTGCATATTGAGCCGCACGGATCTTGCCTTCAATACCACGATCGCCGAAGCCACCTGGTACTAGGATTGCGTCCAAACCTTCTAGAAGTTCAACGCCTTTTGTTTCGATATCTTGTGAGTCTACATACTTAATTGTGACGCTTAGGCGGTTTTTCAAGCCAGCGTGTTTAAGCGCTTCGTTCACAGATTTGTATGCATCTGGTAATTCAATGTATTTACCAACCATACCGATGGTTACTTCACCAGTAGGATTTGCTTCTTCGTAGATAACCTGTTCCCATTCAGAAAGGTCTGCTTCAGGAGCAGTAATACCAAAGCGAGCACACACAAGGTCATCTAGACCTTGAGATTTAATCAACTGAGGGATCTTGTAGATAGAGTCTACATCCTTCATTGAAATTACTGCTTTTTCTGGAACATTACAGAACAGTGCGATTTTTTTACGCTCATTCGCAGGAATAACGCGATCGCTACGGCAAACTAGGATGTCTGGCTGAATACCGATAGATAGAAGTTCTTTTACAGAGTGTTGCGTCGGCTTAGTTTTCACTTCGCCCGCTGCCGCTAGGTAAGGAACAAGTGTTAGGTGCATGAACATTGCGCGCTCACGGCCTAGCTCAACAGCTAGCTGACGAATCGCTTCCATAAATGGTAGTGATTCGATATCACCAACAGTACCGCCAACTTCAACGATAGCCACATCATGGCCTTCAGAACCTGCAATAACGCGATCTTTGATTGCGTTAGTGATATGAGGGATAACTTGAATAGTTGCGCCTAGGTAGTCACCACGACGTTCTTTACGAAGTACGTCGGCATAAACACGACCTGCAGTGAAGTTGTTACGCTTGGTCATCTTGGTACGGATGAAACGCTCGTAGTGACCAAGGTCAAGGTCAGTCTCTGCGCCATCTTCTGTAACGAACACTTCACCGTGCTGAGTAGGGCTCATTGTGCCCGGGTCAACGTTGATGTAAGGGTCAAGCTTCATCATAGTCACTTTAAGACCACGAGCTTCTAGAATAGCCGCAAGAGATGCTGCTGCAATACCTTTACCTAGAGAGGATACAACCCCGCCAGTAACAAAAATGTAATTTGTCGTCATGTTTAACCTGAAATTGGTTGAATGAGGGAAATGGAGTGCTTCTGGACGGGAGATAAATATACCAGAAGCTCCTTACCGCCACAACGTGAAATCTATCACACCGTAATTTTTTATTTTTTGCTTCAAATCAAAGTGAGCAAAGACAAACCAAAGTCCGTTTTCGTGTAACCAAACAAGCTGACCTTATATTATGTATTCTGCCAGTTTACCTCTGCCTCGATTCTTCTTGTTTTACTTCATCCCAAAAATGGTCGAGTTCTGATAAAGAACAATCTGTAAGTACTTTGCCTAACTGCTGGACCTTGCCTTCAACTTGTTTAAAACGTCGCGCAAACTTTACGTTTGCTTTTCCTAGCGCGACTTCTGGGTTTTTATCAAGGTGGCGAGCCAAATTGACAGTCGCAAATAGCAAATCACCGAGTTCCAACTCAACTTTCTCTTCATCGGGCTGAACTTGCAGTACCTCTTCCATGACTTCGTCAATTTCTTCTCGTACTTTATCGACAACCGGGCCAAGTGAATCCCAATCAAACCCAAATTTTGCACATTTTTTCTGAATTTTTGTAGCACGAGAAAGTGCCGGTAAAGAGTTTGGTATTGAGTCTAGGATACTTTCTTCCGCTTTGCCTACTAGGGCTTTTTCTTTTGCTTTTTCCGCTTCCCAGTTCGCGTTAATTTCCTCGTCAGATTCAAACTCAACATCTGAAAAAACATGCGGGTGGCGACGAGTCAGTTTTTCGTTCACGGTTTCGACGACATCCGAAAAGTCGAACAGCTCTTGCTCTTTCGCTAGCTGACTGTAAAAAATCACCTGAAACAACAAATCCCCTAGCTCTTCTTTTAGATTGGGCCAATCTCGATTTTGAATCGCGTCCACCACCTCGTAGGTTTCTTCTATTGTATGCGGAACGATGGTGTCAAAGGTTTGTTTTAAGTCCCAAGGGCAACCGTTTTCTGGGTCACGCAACTTCGCCATGATTTGTTCTAATTGTTCAATTGGATGACTCATTTTTTGTTCCTTTAAACCTTTCTACTAAAGAAAAAGGTGAGCGGCCAAAACCACTCACCTTCTACATTATATTTTCTCAGCAGCTTTCACTAAGTAATTGTTACTTTGACAAGGCAACAAGTTTTCGCGACTCCTGAGCATAGCTCGCCTATGTGATGAGCCTGGGCCGGCACTCCGGAGTGAGCGCAGGCAACAACGCTATCAGCTTCAAGTATGACGAGAATTTTAGCCGAGGCGTTTCACCGTCATCACATCCTTAATCTGCTCAACACGCTTCGAAACACGAGAAAGCACCTCAATATTGGTGACTTCTAGGTCAAAGTCCATGATGGCAAGTTGACGTCTGTAATCGACTCGGTTCTTCATACTGGTCACTTTGATCTTTTCGTTGGCGAACAGTGTCGTAATGTCTTTGAGTAGACCACCTCGCTCCATCGCTTCAACACGCACGGTGAGGATGTATGACCCCACAAAGCCGCTGCCCCAGACCGTATCGATGATGCGCTCTGGCGCATGATGGCGCAGTTCTTCTAGCTGTTCACAGTCACTACGGTGTACTGAAATCCCACGACCTTGCGTTATGTAACCAGAGATATCGTCACCTGGAATTGGCTGACAGCAACGTGCTAGATGTGTCATTAGGTTATCGACGCCTTCTACTACAACTGCGTCTTTTTTCGGTCGGCTTTGCGCGGGTGATTTATGCTCAGCTTCTTGCAGTTTTTCCAGTGCTTGCTGGTCTTCTTCCTCTGCCGTTGGCTTGTTAACTAACGCGTTAATATGGTTAATGATTTGGTTGATGCGCAAATCACCGCTACCTACACCAACATACAATTCATCTGGTGTTTTGACGTTAAACCGCTTGAGGGCGTAATGCTCTGCATCTTTTAACGTTGCGCCAATTTTGGCTAACTCATGCTCAAGGATTTCACGACCTGCTTCAAGGTTCTTCTCACGGCTTTGTTTTCGGAACCAGGCGTTAATTTTGGCACGCGCACGACCAGAATGAACGAAGCCTAATGATGGGTTTAACCAGTCACGTGATGGGTTAGGTTCTTTCTGAGTGATAATCTCGACTTGGTCACCCATATGTAATTTATGCGTGAACGGCACAATACGACCTCCGACTTTGGCACCGATACAACGGTGTCCCACTTCAGAGTGAATGTGATAGGCAAAATCTAGCGGCGTTGCCCCCATTGGCAAATCGACAACATCACCACGTGGTGTAAAGGCATAAACACGGTCATCAAAGACTTGGCTACGCAGTTCATCGAGCATTTCGCCAGAGTCAGACATTTCTTCTTGCCAATCCAGTAGCTTACGCAGCCACGTGATCTTCTCATCATAACCGCTTCGGCTGCTTGCCCCTTCTTTATATTTCCAGTGCGCTGCAACACCCAGTTCCGACTCTTCATGCATTTGCTTGGTACGAATCTGGATCTCGATGGTTTTGCCTTCTGGCCCTAGAATTACTGTATGGATCGATTGATAACCGTTTGGTTTAGGGTTAGCAACGTAGTCATCAAACTCGCTCGGTAGATGCTTGTATTTGGTGTGAACTACGCCTAAAGCCGCGTAACAATCTTGCAGTTTGTCTGCGATGATACGCACTGCTCGCACATCAAACAGCTCATCAAAGGCCAAACTCTTTTTCTGCATTTTTCGCCAAATGCTGTAGATGTGCTTAGGTCGACCACTCACTTCGGCATTGATGCCCGACACTTCCATTTCGTGCGTGAGGTCTTCAACAAAGTCTTTGATGTATTGTTCACGAACGATGCGTCGCTCAGAAAGCTGTTTGGCAATTTGTTTGTAAGTTTCCGGTTGTTGGTAGCGGAAAGCGTAATCTTCAATTTCCCATTTCAGCTGACCGATGCCTAATCGGTTTGCTAGCGGCGCATAGATGTTGGCACACTCTTTTGCCGCCGCACGTCGAACTTCATCTGGCGCTTTTTTAACTTCAATAAGGTTACAAATTCGTTCCGCGAGCTTGATAACTACGCAGCGGAAGTCATCCACCATGGCAAGCAGCATGCGGCGTACGTTATCTACCTGAGATGACGCTGCACTGCCTTCCATGTTGACGTTGAGCTGCCCAATAGCAGCCATTTCTTCAACGCCGTCGATTAATTTTATGATTTCTTTGCTGTATTTCTCTTCCAGAATTTCTCTGTTAAAAGCACCACTTGAAACCAAAGGAAACAGTTGAGCAGCCACTAAAGTGGCTTGATCCATAGACAAGGTGATCAAAATTTCGATCATTTCTCGTCCACGCCACAACAACAGCTCCGCTTGCTCGTTATCAGCTAATACCGTCTGGCAATCTCGATATACTTCGATTAAGCGTGAGGCTGTGTTTTTCTCTTGTCCTAGGCTAGCCACCCAGTTTTCGAGTTCAAACTGTTCATCTTGGTTTAAATGCGCGCTTCTTACCGCAACCATCTCATCATCCTAATTATTATATTCGTGTGGTTTGACTAACACCGTCCAGGTTAGTTCTTTTTACCGCGCGTACACGCTGGCTTTATGACCACCCACCACAAATAAGGGGTCAAAGTCCTAAAGTTAGGACTTTTCAAACAATGCCATCGATTCTAGATGACTGGTATGAGGGAACATATCCAGCATACCTAATTTAGTTAATTGGTAGCCTTGCTCTATCAAGCTTTGACTATCCCTAGCAAGGGTAGCAGGATTACAAGAAACATAAACTACACGCTGTGCGCCAAGCTCAGAAACTTGATCGATGATCCCACTCGCTCCCGCGCGTGCCGGGTCTAATAATACTTTATCAAACCGCTCTGCGGCCCAGGCTTGGCCTTCAAAATCTTGCTCAAGGTTAGCGTGATAAAATTGCGCGTTATTGATTTGGTTCAAAGATGCATTGTTTGTGGCTTTTTCTACCATCTCTGCAACACCCTCTACTCCAACCACGTGCTTAGCTAATTTCGCAACTGGTAAACTAAAGTTGCCTAAACCACAGAACAAATCTAACACTCGGTCACTCTTTTGTGGGTCTAACCACTCAACCGCTTGCTTGACCATTTGTTGGTTTACACCTTGGTTTACTTGAATAAAGTTATTTGGTGCAAAAGGGATTTTTACTCCAACTTCTTGATAAAAAGGCATATCGCCTTCGATAAGGTCTAATTGTTCTGTCGATGGCATCAAGTACAACGATGCGCCATGACGTTTTGCCAACTCCGTTAGAGATTGAGTTTCACTCGTTGTCAGAGCGCTCAAGTGGCGCAGCGTAATACACGGCCCATTATCACCAAGTACCAGCTCTACATGCCCCAATTGTTCAGGCTTTTTGAACGCTTTTAGGGCTGAGTAAATCTCTGGCAGCAAAACATTCAGTTCCGGTGCCAGCACTGGGCAATCGGTCACTTGCGCAATTTGCTTACTCTGCTTTTTACGGAAACCAAAATGTAGCTGACGTGTTTTCTTATCAACAAACAAGCTCACTCTCGCACGGCGACGGTAGGCCTGCGAATCTCCCAATAACGGGGCATCTAGTTCAATGTCACTGCCTGAAAATTTTCTCATTAGCTGACGCAACGTTTGCTGTTTGTACGTCAATTGTTGGTCATAATCTAGGTGCTGTAAATCACAGCCACCGCACTCATGATAATGTGGGCAAAATGGCTCCACACGAGCTTCACTCGGCTTAAGGATTTTAATCAACTTACCGCGAGCGTATTTGCTCTTTTCTTCCACCAATTGAGTGACCACCTCCTCACCCGGCAGTGCTCCATCGATAAACAATGGCTTCTTTTTGAGGTAAGCAATGCCTGCGCCGTGGTGATCTAAACGCTCTACTTGCACTGCTTGGTGCCGAGTATTGAGTTGGGTTTTCTTTTTCGGTTGAAAGATGCGTGCCATGCTCTATGCCTGATTTATGTGTAATTGCTCTTCGGCTTCACTATTCTTGATTGCAGCCGTTGTGTGATTCGAGTGACTTGATTATGCTTACCGTTTATTCGGTGACGTCACTTCTTTGCTCAAGGCTTTATCGTGCGCTTGAGAAATAATGCGTTATTTTCCCATATCCAGACTCCGATGTAATTAGATAACATGACCAGATATGGCTTACGAGCACGTGTAATTACACTAACTCTCGCTCCCACTCTCATTATTGGTTTATTACTGAGCGGCTTTTTCTCATTTAACCGCTACCAAGACCTTGAGAAACAAGTTATCACCACTGGTAACAGCATTATTGAGCCGCTGGCGATTGCCAGTGAAACTCATCTACTATCAGAAAGCCGAGAGGCGGTACGTCGCTTGATAAGCTACGCGCACCGAAAAAACTCCAAACTGGTTCGTAGTATCGCGGTATTTGATGAACATCATGAGCTCTTTGTGACCTCTAACTTTCATCCTAATTTTGAAGCCTTGATGTTTCCCAAAGATAAACCGATCCCGCAACTGGGTAATTCGGAAATCTACGAAAACTCACTGATATTGCGTGTCCCCATTTTGTCAGAAGGTCACTACTTAGCGGAGTTGTCGAACGAAAGCCAAGGCACAAAAGCGATTGGTTACATCGCCGTCGAGTTAGATCTCTCCTCCTTGAGGCTGCAACAGTATCAAGAAGTCTTTTCTGCTTTTTTAGTTCTGGTTCTCGGTCTTGGCTTAGCAAGTGTGTTTGCTTCACGTCTAATGCACGATGTGACCCAACCTATCACCCACATGAAGAATGTCGTTGACCGCATTCGCCGCGGTCATCTTGATGTGCGTATCGAAGGCAAAATGCACGGTGAGTTAGACCAGCTAAAAAATGGCATCAACGCCATGGCGGTATCGTTATCAGAATATCACGTGGAGATGCAGCACAGTATAGACCAAGCCACGTCCGACTTACGTGAAACGCTTGAGCAGTTAGAAATTCAGAACGTTGAGCTGGATATCGCGAAGAAACGCGCGCAAGAAGCGGCCAGGGTTAAGTCAGAGTTCTTGGCGAACATGTCGCACGAGCTGCGTACTCCGCTCAATGGGGTGATTGGCTTTACTCGTCAAATGCTTAAAACGCAGCTTTCTAACAGCCAAATGGATTACCTACAGACGATTGAGAAATCGGCGAACAACTTGCTGAATATCATCAATGACATTCTCGACTTCTCGAAACTTGAAGCGGGTAAGCTGGCGCTGGAAAACATTCCTTTTGATTTCCGAGAAAGTTTAGAAGAGGTAATTAACCTACAAGCCACAAGTGCACATGAGAAAGGGTTAGAAATCACCCTAAAAGTGGACCCTAAAATTCCACCAGGTTTAGTTGGGGATCCACTACGTATCCAGCAAATTTTGACGAACTTAGTCGGTAACTCAATCAAGTTTACCGAGCGAGGCAACATTGATGTTAGCGTAGAAATGCGCTCTCAATCAGGAGACTCCGTCGAACTGCAATTCATGGTGCGTGATACCGGTATTGGTATCTCTGAGCGTCAGCAAGCGCAGTTGTTCCAAGCCTTTAGCCAAGCGGATGCCAGTATTTCACGTCGTTACGGTGGTACTGGCCTTGGTCTGGTTATCACTCAGAAACTGGTGAGCCAGATGGGCGGCGAAATCAGTTTAACCAGCCGTCTACACCAAGGTTCAACCTTCTGGTTTACGGTGCGCTTGCACTCAACCGAGATGCCAATGAGCGAACTGATTGAAGTGGAACTTCTGACTGGGAAGCAGTTACTGCTGATTGAACCAAACATGCAAGCCGCATCCGTAACCCAACAGATTCTAAGTCAGGAGGGTATTTTAGTAACCTACCGCTCTTCGCTACCAAACAACGAAGAACAATATGATTATGTACTGTTGAATTTAGCGGCCAACCAGACTCACGATGCGGAAGTTATTACACCTTGGATAGAACAAGCGAAACGCATGGCTCCGAGTGTTCTCCTAGGGACACCGAGTACCGAATTGGCGCTTGCGGACCAAATAATGACAGAGCATCACGTCCAGTGCCTGACGAAACCATTGTCTCGCCGTAAGTTGCTACAAAGCCTGATTAGCGAACATGTAGAATCACCACCGGTATTAAGCGCTCCAATTACGCCAAGCGAAGGGGACCGTTTACCTCTCACTGTACTAGCAGTGGATGACAACCCTGCAAACTTGAAGCTGATCTCTGCACTACTCCGCGAACGAGTAGAAACCGTCACCGCCTGTAGCAATGGCCAGCAAGCGGTGAACCTGGCGACAGAGAAAAAGTACGATTTAATCTTCATGGATATCCAAATGCCACAAATGGATGGTGTGACCGCTTGTAAGCACATTAAAGAGTTGGAGCTAAATAAAGACACGCCAGTGATTGCGGTAACGGCGCATGCCATGGCAGGGGAACGAGACCGCTTGCTCTCGGCAGGAATGGATGACTACTTGACCAAACCTATTGAAGAGCATGTGCTACAACAGGTTTTGGTTCACTGGAACCCAAATGCTTGTACAGAGAGCATTGGCAAAGTCGCCCCTTCATACGTTGATGAACCTGAAGGAAGCGCACCACAATCCGTCTCTTCACCTCAACAGGATGTGATTATTGATTGGCAAGCGGCCTTGAAACAGAGCGCGAATAAAGAGGATCTCGCCAAAGATATGCTGCGCATGTTGATTGAGTTCATCCCTGAAGTAGAAGCAGTCGTTGACCAAGCTCTGGAGCAAGAAGATATCTCTCGTGATGACCTAATTCATGTCATCCATAAGCTGCACGGCAGTAGTTCATATTGTGGCGTTCCAAGGCTGAAGTCACTCTGTGCGACGCTTGAGCAAGCACTGCGCTCAGGGATCAGTCTTGAGGAGGTTGAGCCTGAAATGTTCGAACTGCAAGATGAAATGATTAAAGTAACAACAACCGCAAAGTTATACCTTGAACAGTGATCTATTGAAGAGAAACAAAAGCCAGAGCAAATGCTCTGGCTTTTTAGTATTTTGTTTAAGACTTACAAGCTAGGATTCAAAAATGACCGTCGCCACAGCGTAATGACGCTCATCGGAAATGGACAGGTGAATGTGGTTAACACCCATCGCATCCGCTATTTGCTTGGCTGTGCCCGTCAATGCGAGTACTGGTTTTCCAAGCTCATCGTTCGAGATGGAAAAGTCGTGAAACGTGACCCCTTTTGCGATCCCTGTCCCCAATGCTTTTGAGGCAGCTTCTTTAACAGCAAAGCGCTTAGCAAGATAACGACCTTGCAGCTTAAGCTGTGAGAATTTGGCCATTTCTTCTTCTGAAAGAATCCGCTGAGCAAAAGGTTCACCACTACGAGCTAACGCTTTTTCAATACGCTCAATTTCTGCAATGTCGGTCCCTAACCCTATAATCGCCATCTAGATAGCCCTATGACTGGCGAGCCTCAATCATCAGTGCTTTCATGTCAGCAACCGCTTTATTTAAACCATCAAATACCGCGCGACCAATGATTGAGTGACCAATGTTGAGTTCGTAAATTTCTGGTAATGCAGCAATTGGTGCGACATTGTGATAAGTCAGGCCATGCCCGGCATTAACAATAATACCTAGATCATGTGCATAACTCGCACCAGCGGCAATCTTCTTCAGTTCAGCTTGTTGTTCGTCTTCTGTCGTCGCATCTGCATAGTGGCCAGTATGTAGCTCAATAAACGGAGCACCACACTTTTTCGCAGCTTCAATCTGTTGACGGTCAGCATCAATAAAGAGCGAAACTTTAATTCCCGCATCTGTCAGCTTTTTCGTCGCAGCTTTAATTTTTTCAAGCTGCCCTACTACATCTAAGCCACCTTCCGTCGTCAGTTCTTCACGCTTTTCAGGCACTAGACACACAAACTCTGGTTTAGTTTGCAGCGCAATCTCAATCATTTCGTCAGTCACTGCCATCTCTAGATTCATACGCGTTTGAATGGTTTCACGCAGAATACGTACATCACGATCCAAAATATGGCGACGGTCTTCACGTAAGTGGATAGTGATACCGTCCGCGCCTGCACGCTCTGCAATTTCAGCAGCGTGAACAGGATCCGGGTATTTTGTACCACGTGCATTACGTAGAGTGGCAATATGGTCGATATTGACGCCTAAATAAATTGAGCTCATTTTCCGTTACTCCGTGCTCTGGGGGTCTGAATGAAAAATTCACGACTTTTTAAAGGTTTGCCGCCAAGATACGGCTTTAAGGCTATACGTGTAAAGCGTTTTGCCGCTTTTAGCTGCTCTTTAGTGACGAACCGCCGCTCACTGATAGCAATCAGTTCATTCCCTAAAAACGTGAGGTTATCGCGCCTAACCGAAGCAATAAACCCTTTCTGTTCCCGGTAACGATAGGTCATTTCTGGATCGACGGGCTCGCCGGTACCTGCACAATGCAAAAAATCCACGCCATACCCCATCGCAGACAGCAAGGCTAACTCAAAACGACGCAGTGCAGGCTCAGGGTTCTCGTTGTGCGCCAACTCGGTTAACGCATGCAAATAATCATGAAATAGTGCTGGCATCGGCACTTCAGCCATCAAAATACGGCCAATCAGTTCATTGACGTACATGGCTGAGTAGAGATTAATGCCCGTTAACGGCAAACCTAGACTTATCGGCTCGGCTTGACGCAAAGTTTTCATTGAGCCTTTCCCCGACCATTTAAGTAATAGCGGGGTAAAAGGTTGCAATGCGCCTTTTAAGTTCGAACGCTTACTGCGCGCGCCTTTGGCCATTAAAGTCATTCGGCCATATTCCTCACTAAATACATCAAGGATTAAGCTCGATTCACTGTAAGGGCGTCGGTGCAATACAAAACAGCGCTGTAAACCTTCGGAAGACAGATTACTCATCTAAGTCATTGTGCCTAAAAAGTGTGAAATAAAAAATAAGGAGCCGAGCGGCTCCTTATTTTAATCGATACTGATTTTTCATCGATGTTGGAGCGAAGCACCTTCGCAGCCAAGATTATAAATCGTCTATATAACCCAACGAACGCAACGCTCGTTCGTCGTCTGCCCAGCCAGATTTCACTTTTACCCAGGTTTCTAGGTAAACTTTACGACCGAACAATTCTTCCATATCCAAACGCGCTTCGCGACCAATGGTTTTAATCTTCTCGCCGCCTTTGCCAATCACCATTTTCTTCTGACCATTACGCTCAACAAGAATCAAGGCATTGATGTGGAAACCGTCGGTTTCGGGGTTGTAATCAAAACGTTCAATTTCAACCGTTACTGAGTATGGCAGCTCTTCACCAGTAAAGCGCATCAGCTTTTCACGCACAATCTCAGACGCCATAAAACGCTGAGAACGGTCAGTCACGTATTCTTCTGGGAAGTGATGCGTTGCTTTAGGTAAGTGATTACGCACGTGCTTACGCAGTACGTCAATGTTCTTACCTTGCTTGGCAGAGATTGGCACAACATCCACGAAGTCCATCTTCTTCGACATCTCCGCCATGTGTAGCATCACGTCGTTACGATCTTGTACGTTGTCGACCTTGTTTACACAAAGCACAACTGGGAAGTTCGATTTTTGAAGTTTGGTCAGCACCATCTCATCGTCTTTAGTCCAATGCGTACCATCGACTAAGAAGAACACAAGGTTTACATCACTCAATGACGAGTTAGCTGCACGGTTCATCAAACGGTTGATCGCACGCTTTTCTTCAATGTGAAGTCCAGGCGTGTCGACGTAAATCGCTTGGTAATCGCCGTCCGTATCCACACCCATAATACGGTGGCGTGTCGTTTGCGGCTTACGAGAGGTGATCGAAATCTTCTGACCCAAAATCTTGTTCAAAAGTGTCGACTTACCTACGTTTGGACGACCAACAATAGCAATAAAGCCACAGTGTTGGTTTTCTGGCGAGCTTGGCTCACCCTGTGATGCGAAAAACGCATCGATATCGAATTCGTTATCAGCCATTTGTTAATTGCTCAAGTGCTGTTTCAGCAGCCGCTTGTTCTGCCTTGCGGCGGCTGGTGCCTTTACCGATTACAGGCTTATCCACACCTGCTACTTCGCACTCAACCGTGAACTCTTGGTTGTGCGCTTCACCTTTAATATTAGTCACTGTGTAGACAGGCAGCGGTTTTCTTCTGCCTTGTAGGAACTCTTGTAGGCGAGTTTTCGGATCTTTCTGTGAAACGCCTGGTTTAATGGCTTCAAGGCGTGACTGATACCAACTCAGTACAATGCCTCGCACAACTTCAAGATCACTGTCTAGGTAAATTGCGCCAATAATGGCTTCAACCGCATCGGCTAAAATAGAGTCTCGGCGAAAACCGCCACTCTTCAATTCACCTGGACCTAATTTTAAATAATCTCCTAGATCGAATTCACGACCCAGTTCCGCCAATGTATGTCCGCGAACCAAAGTAGCACGCATGCGGCTCATGTCACCTTCGTTCACTTTTGGGAAACGATGGTACAGATCATCAGCGATGACAAAACTTAAAATTGAATCGCCCAGAAACTCAAGACGTTCATTGTGCTTACTGTTGGCGCTGCGGTGCGTCAGCGCCAAATTGATAAGCCCGGCATCTTGAAACTGGTAGCCGAGCTTTCTCTCTAGTTTATCAATTGGAGAATTCATACTCTCTCGATATTTGAATGGTTAGTGAATGCCACCGATGCGGTTAAAACGCACACCAGTTGGAATCCATGAAGGTAGAACACTATCTGCGCCACGATCAAACTCGAAGCTGATCCAGATCGCGACAGCTTTACCGACTAAGTTTGCTTCTGGAACAAAGCCCCAGTAACGGCTGTCAGCACTGTTGTCACGGTTATCACCCATCACAAAATACTGACCTTGTGGTACAACCCACTCTGTCGTTCCGCTGCGTGGGAAATATTGCTCCACGCGGTTACGCACAAGAGGGTTAACCAAAATATTGTGCTCAACGTTACCCAATTTTTCATCCAGTTGGATCATTGGAATACCGTTCGAGCTAAACTGACTTTCTTCAACATTGCTCAGTTTAACTGGCTTACATGCCGATTCGCCTTGGCTTTGCACGCAAAGCTGCTTATCACTTGAATAACGCACGATATCACCAGGTAAACCAACTACACGCTTAATGTAGTCCACACTTGGTTGTGGTGGGTATTTGAATACCACGATATCACCACGCTCAGGCTTACCAGTTTCCACTAGCTGAGTACGCCATACTGGGTCTTTTAGACCGTACGCGTACTTCTCAACTAAAATGAAATCGCCAACCAGCAAGGTAGGCATCATTGAGCCTGATGGGATTTGAAATGGTTCGTAGATAAAAGAACGTAATACTAAAACGAACGCGATCACAGGGAAAATAGAGACGCTATTTTCAACCCACCAAGGCTGACGCTCAACTTTTTGCAAGGTCACTGCATCCAAACCATTAGACGTCTGAGCTTGAATCTCAGCCAGTTTTTCCTGACGCTTTTTCGCGAAAACCAGCTTTTCCAATAGCCAAACCACGCCAGTTACCAAAGTCGCAATAACCAACATCAGTGAGAATGTATTCGCCATTAAATTCCCTTATCTAAAAATACGAAAGTGAAAGAGCCGAAACCCTTTCACTTATTTTAATATCTAACGTCTTAAGACCGACAAGTGTGAGACAAAGTTCAACTTTAGTCTTTACCTACGTGAAGGATGGCTAGGAACGCTTCTTGAGGCAGCTCAACGTTACCGATCTGCTTCATGCGTTTCTTACCTTCTTTCTGTTTCTTCAGAAGTTTCTTCTTACGACTTACGTCACCGCCGTAACATTTCGCAATAACATTCTTACGCAACTGTTTTACCGTTGAACGAGCGATAATGTGGTTACCAATTGCCGCTTGGATTGCGATATCAAACATTTGGCGAGGGATGAATTCTTTCATCTTCTCTACCAACTGACGACCGCGAGTCTGAGACTGATCTTTGTGTGTGATCATCGCCAATGCATCAACAGTGTCACCGTTAAGAAGAACGTCTACACGTACCATGTTCGAAGCTTCAAAACGCTGGAAGTTGTAATCCAAAGATGCGTAACCGCGTGATGTTGATTTCAGACGATCGAAGAAATCCAGTACCACTTCAGCCATTGGAATATCGTAAGTCACAGCGACTTGGTTACCGTGGTAAACCATATCAACTTGACTGCCTCGCTTTTCAACACACAGTGTGATTACGTTACCTAGGTACTCTGAAGGCACAAGGATGTTACAACGCGCAATCGGTTCACGAATTTCTTCAATGTCATTGATCGCTGGTAGTTTTGCTGGGCTATCAACATACAGCAGATCGCCATCCGTCTTCTCAACTTCGTAAACTACCGTTGGTGCTGTGGTAATAAGATCCAAGTCGTATTCACGCTCTAGACGCTCTTGGATGATTTCCATGTGCAACATGCCAAGGAAACCACAACGGAAACCAAAGCCAAGTGCCGCAGAGTTTTCTGGCTCGTAGAATAGCGATGCGTCGTTAAGGCTTAGTTTGCCTAGTGCGTCACGGAAGTTTTCGTAATCGTCGGAAGATACAGGGAACAGACCTGCGTAAACCTGAGGTTTAACTTTCTTAAAGCCAGGTAGCGGTTTATCACAACCATTCTTCGCTAGAGTCAGCGTATCACCAACAGGGGCACCAAGAATGTCTTTGATACCACAAACAACCCAACCTACTTCACCAGTACGAAGGGTATCGGTATCTACTTGTTTTGGCGTAAAGATACCAAGGCGGTCTACACCCCAAACTTGGCCCGTACTCATCACTTTGATCTTATCGTTCTTCTTCAGTTCGCCGTTTTTAATACGCACTAGAGAAACAACGCCAAGGTAGTTATCAAACCATGAGTCAATGATCAGCGCTTGTAGTGGCGCATCTGGATCACCTTCCGGAGCAGGGATCGCTGACACAATGTTCTCTAGAACGTCATCAACACCGATGCCTGTCTTCGCAGAACAGCGGGTTGCTTCCATTGCATCGATACCAACGATTTCTTCAATTTCTTCCGCTACACGCTCAGGATCGGCTGCTGGTAGGTCAATCTTGTTCAAGATTGGCACAACCTCTAGATCCATTTCGATCGCGGTGTAACAGTTAGCCAGTGTTTGAGCTTCAACACCTTGACCCGCATCCACAACCAATAGCGCACCTTCACAAGCCGCTAGAGAACGTGATACTTCATATGCAAAGTCAACGTGCCCCGGAGTATCGATGAAGTTCAGCTGATACGTCTCACCGTCTTTAGCGGTGTAGTTTAGCGTCACACTCTGAGATTTGATGGTGATGCCACGCTCACGTTCAAGATCCATAGAATCCAGAACCTGTGCGGCCATTTCACGATCGGTTAACCCGCCACAAACTTGGATTAGACGGTCTGATAGGGTCGACTTACCATGGTCGATGTGGGCGATAATCGAAAAGTTACGAATGTGCTTCATAGATTTAGGGTGACTAACTCTTTACAAATAGGGACAGTAAGAAACGCCATCTACTGACGGCATTTCAATCAAGTTGGCAGATTCTACCGAATTTCGTTAACGGGCGCACGTAATTTAAAGTACATACCCAAATAACCTTTAGTGGAGGGGGACAGCACTTACTGGATTGGCTCTCCAAGTACCCGAACGAGGGTAACTTGGCGCTTGGATTCATCTTCTAACGGACGAGAAACACGTTTTGCGATCCACATTCCACCAGCGGCAAACAATACCGATGCCAATATGATGATGCCTTCCCCGCCGGCTGTCAGCGGCGCTAATAGGAAGTGACCAAACATCGCACCGATAATCAAACCAAACAATGGCAGTAAATAAACCGCCATTGCTGATTTTATTAGGCTTGACTCAGGAAAACCAATCTCGACGACTTGACCTATTTTCACCGATTTATCCGTGCGCAGGTGCCAAGATAAACTCTTGTTACCAATGGCTTTAGTAACAACGCCCGTTCCACAGCTTTTCTGTGAAGAGCAACTACTGCAACTGGTCTGCTGTTCGCAACTTAAATCAATTTCGAATTGCTTGCCGCGACGATGCACGTCTGTCACGGTAGCCAACGCGGTCATCATTGTTATTTACTCTTTGTTACATTAAATGTGACAGATTGGGCGATACGCTGTGCTGTGGTCGGTGGAATGTCTCCTACAACAGAGATTTCATGTTGACCGCTCACAAAACTGTGTAGCGTTCTTCTGCCTTGGCGAACCAACTGCCCTTTTAACGAATGCTCATCTTTGTTTGCTACGTAAACAGAGAAGCTAAACAGACCATCAGAATACAGCTGGCTCTCCACCATTTGGTTAGTAACGGCCATACGATAGCGGTTGAGCTCGTTCGGTTCGAAACCCTCAGGGATCCAACCAACCTGCCAATTACTGGTCCCAATATCGCCTTTTGGCATGGTGAGAACAGCAGGTAATTGAACATCTTGCAGGCCACTCATTAACTCTGCGATTTTTGGGTTTACCGTGTAAGAAATAGTGCGATATTGTTCAAGCATCTCACCATCGCGGTCCACAAGGTCGGCACGTAACGGCAATTTACTCTTCTCATCGATCCATAGTACGTATGAATAGCGCAGACCGTCTTTAGGAACAATACGCAGCACTTGTGTTGCCACACCAGCTTCACGAGCTCTACCCACTTTTACATAGTCGTAATACAAGTTTAGCTCATCGATATTGGTGTTGAGCATAGGCATAGTCGGAGCGACCATTTTACCTGACTCGATGGTGAACGGTTCTAAACCCGTTTCGATATAACTTACTTCAGTTCCGCGACGAATCACTTCACGCACAGGGCCACTTAAGTAGACAAGATGAGCATATTGATCGTCACCATGCGTGGCATGACGATACAGCAACGGCTCAATGCTGTTCTTTTTGATAAGGATATAAGAGAGTTCGTAACTTAAATTCTTACTCGCCTCGCTCATTTGATGCAATAAAGCCTCCGCTGGCTTATCACCAGCAAAGGCTTGAGAAGACATCATACTGAACAGAGCGCAAGCGCTGATCAGAAATTTTTTCATTCAATATCCGGATTCAGATTTGCATCTTGTTGAGATGCATCACTGTTAATTCGTAACTGCAATTCGTAGTCTCGCAGCATAGCATGAACACGCTTGCGCTGCTCTTGCATATTTGCCTCGCCTACAGAACGTTCTACAGACTCACGAGTCAAACTCACTGGTTCTGCGCTGCCAGCAAACGGAACCGTCTGCAATACAGGTAATTGATCTGTTTGCGGCGACATTGAATCGCTACCACCGTACTGCTGTACACCTAAAATAACAACAAGCGATACACATGCAGCAACAGCAACTTGACCAAACTGCGTCAACCAACCTGGCAACTGACGTTTTGCTTTTTGCGGTTCTGGTTGCGACTCTTTTGGCGTATCCGCAATTGAGATAACATTTGCACTGTGCGAATCAAACGCACGGTGTGCAGGTTCATCTTCTAACGCTAACGCCACGCTTTCAGCAATATTCCACTCAGGTTTTGCTGGCGCTTCGCCTCGCATCACATCACCAATCAGGTGATAGTTCTGCCAAGCATCACGGCTCTCTTGGTCTTGCTCTAACTCTTGAATTAAAGCCTTATCGACCAATTCTCCATCCATGAGAGCTGAAAGTTTTTCTTTGTCAGCCATTATTTTCACCATAGTTATTACTTGTACTAGCGTTGCAAAAGAGGTCTGATTTTCTTTTCCACCGCCTCACGAGCACGGAAGATACGCGATCGTACCGTTCCTACCGGGCAATCCATCACTTCTGCAATTTCTTCATAACTCAAGCCATCGAGCTCTCGTAATGTCATTGCGGTTTTTAAATCTTCAGGTAAAGCTTCGATTGCACTGAACACCACCCGTTGCAATTCTTTGGACAACGTTAAGTTCTCAGGGTTCGATATTTCTTTAAGTGCACTACCTGTTTCGTAAAATTCAGCATCTTCAGCATCGACATCTGTCGCTGGAGGTCTACGCCCTTGAGCAACAATGTGATTTTTCGCAGTATTCACTGCAATGCGATACAGCCACGTATAAAACGCACTTTCCCCACGAAAGCTAGGGATAGCTCGGTAAGCTTTAATAAACGCTTCTTGTGCTACATCTGGTACATCGCCAGGATTACTAACGTATCTGGAAATAAGATTACATACCTTATTCTGGTACTTTGTTACCAACAGGTTGAATGCTTGCTTATCGCCATTCTGAACTCGCTCAATCAATACTTGATCGGTCAGCTGCTCGTTCATTCGAGCGGATACTCCTATTTGTTATGCCCCTACTCTTCTCAGATATGGGTACTAATTATGCAAAACGTAGTATTGACACCACTGCTTACTTGAGCACTATTGTGACCCTAACGTGAATGAGAAAGTTCCATGGTTTCTCAAGTTTTTTGTCATTGTTTTTTCACAGTGTGATGTCTGTACCCAAATGACCACCGCTGCCTGACTTTAGTCTAAGTTTGACAAGCGAGCATCTTGGAGGGAAATGGGTATAATGAATGATCTCTGTCCCAGATTGTGCTGGGTCGAGCATGGAAAAGCAATGGCATTGACAAACTATTACTTTTCATTTGCATGGCTAATGGCTATCTGAACACCGCGTTACAAATTATTACTTAGGAAGCATGCTCATGCTCTGCATGAAAAAGAAGAGTGGCTCAGTCACCGCCGTAACACGGACGTCGATAGGTCTCCCAACTTAGCCCTTAGCGACAGATGTCGCGATAATGGAATGCACATGGTGTGCAAATAATACACAAGGTAACTTTGTTACCTTAGCTTGGGATTATAAAAGTTATATGAACACAAATCGTGAACATGAGTGTGATGTATTAGTGGTAGGGAGTGGCGCGGCAGGTTTGTCGTTGGCTTTGCGCGTTGCTAACCACTGTAAGGTGATGGTGCTGAGTAAAGGACCACGCAGCGAAGGGGCAACCTACTATGCTCAAGGCGGTATCGCTGCCGTATTTGATGAGTCAGACACCATTGATTCACACGTTGAAGACACGCAAATCGCCGGGGATGGTATTTGCGATGAGGAGACCGTAAGGTTCATTGCTGAGCATTCAAAAGAGTGTGTACAGTGGTTGATTGACGGTGGTGTCCCATTTGATCGTGAAGAAGATGACTCTGACGATGAACCTCGCTACCACTTAACTCGTGAAGGTGGTCATAGCCGTCGTCGTATTCTTCACGCGGCAGATGCGACAGGTATGGCGATGCAAACCTCCCTGCAAGATAACGCTCATAACCATCCAAACATTCATGTTCTCGAACGTCACAATGCTCTGGACTTAATCACCGAAGACAAAATTGGCGGTGATAAAAACAAAGTTATCGGTGCTTATATTTGGAACCGCAACGAAGAGCATGTCGAAACCGTGCGAGCCAAATTTGTGGTTCTCGCTACAGGTGGTGCTTCAAAGGTTTATCAATACACCTCTAACCCAGATGTGTCGTCTGGTGATGGTATTGCGATTGCTTGGCGTGCAGGGTGTCGTGTGGCGAATATGGAATTTAACCAGTTCCACCCTACGTGTTTATATCACCCAGAAGCACGTAACTTCTTGCTGACTGAAGCGTTGCGTGGCGAAGGTGCTTACCTGCGTCGTCCAGATGGCTCTCGCTTTATGCCGGATTTCGATGAACGTAAAGAGCTTGCTCCGCGTGACGTCGTGGCTCGTGCTATCGACTTCGAAATGAAGCGTTTAGGTGCCGACTGTATGTATCTCGACATCAGCCATAAGCCTGCTGACTTTATTACGAAACACTTCCCAACCATTTATTCACGTTTGATGGACTTGGGCATTGACATGACTAATGAGCCAATCCCAATCGTACCTGCTGCACACTACACTTGTGGCGGTGTCATGGTGGATAGAAATGGCTGCACCGATCTGAAAAATTTGTATGCGATTGGTGAAGTTAGCTACACCGGGCTGCATGGTGCTAACCGCATGGCATCAAACTCACTTCTCGAATGTGTGGTTTATGCTTGGTCTGCGGCAAAAGATATTCTAAAACATCACACTAACGTTGAGCTACCCTCACAGGTGCCATGTTGGGATGAAAGTAAAGTAACCAATAGTGATGAAGAAGTGATCATTCAGCACAACTGGCACGAGCTTCGTCTGTTTATGTGGGACTACATGGGCATTGTGCGAACTGACAAGCGTTTAGAGCGCGCCTTACGCCGTATCCAACTGTTGCAACAAGAAACACACGAGTACTACAGCAATTTCCGAGTGTCGAACAACTTATTAGAACTGCGTAACCTTTTACAAGTAGCAGAGTTGATGGTTCGTTGTGCGATGCAGCGTAAAGAGAGTCGAGGTTTGCACTACACGCTTGACTATCCGAACCAACTGGAAAACAGCGGACCAACGATTTTGGTTCCAGCTAAACAGCTTTAACTTTACCAATTAAACTATTACATCAGCAGGGAGCATTAGCTCCCTGTTTCATTTCCCATTGGCGTAATACCAAAGATAGTTGACGATACTGCTCATCGTCACAGCTATCACGCCAAATCGTAACACTACGGCCAGATTGCAATTGGAATGTTATCTTGAATGGTGATGCCGATGTATCGACTCGCTGTAAATGACCCTTTTCGGACTCAATATCTTCCGAGTATTCGCCATACTCAAGGGCATCAAACCTAACCGAGCCATCGCAGTGCACATACCAATGCCCATGACTTGTAGGTTGAACAAGGCCTTGGCTTGAGAGAGCCTTAACAATCAGTAATAACAAATAAGTCGATAATACGAGCGGAATGCTAGAGAAGATAACAGCCCAAGTCATCAATAAGAAAAGTACAACATTGAGGACTCGGGCAGTCAGAGAGGGAGAAGCAGTAAAATTAACGAACTTTGCTGAGGTTATGGGCGACAATTTTATCAACCATTGCTGCATGACCTAAATTTTCGCTACGGCCATGCCCCATTACCCAAGTAAACAGATCAGGATCATCGCATTCAAGTAAAGAAACAAAGTCACGCTGCTCTTGTTCACTCAGAGTATCAAAGCACTCTTCAAAAAACGGCATAATTACTACGTCAAGCTCAAGCATGCCTCGACGACAAGCCCATTTAATACGCGCTTTTTCTTCCGGAGTGTACATTCACTATTCCTTCATAGATGTCTTGTTGTTAGTGCGGAGTGTAACAAGGGATGTGCTACGTCACTAGTGTGCGGGTCACAATACGATAGTGAAAGCAGACAAATGTTGATTCGTAAATCGCTCCCCTAGTATCTCAAGGTTATTTGGGTATAACATAGCGGAAAAATATCTTCAAAAGGCATTGTAATTATGGAATGGCAAACTCGTTTTTCAGCATTACCTCTCTCAACTCAAGACGCACTTCCAGAGTTATCTATCTCACTGCTGGATAACTTCGGCATGATCACCATGATCGGTGATGATAAAAAATCATACTTACAAGGTCAGGTTACCTGCGATGTTGTTTCTTTAGAACAAGACCAATCAACACTGGGCGCACATTGTGATGCGAAAGGCAAAGTGTGGAGCGTGTTCCGCCTTTTCCATCATCATGATGGCTACGGCATGATCCAACCAAAATCGGCGATTGACGTAGAACTTAGTGAAATAAAGAAATACGCCATTTTCTCTAAAGTAACGATTGAAGCTTCTGATGACGTTATCTTAGGTGTTGCTGGCGTCAAAGCCGACGAATTCATTTCAACAATGAGCAAGACAACTGGCAGCGTTCGCCCAGTTGACGGTGGCACAGCCGTGCAAGTTGCACAAGAGCGCTGGTTACTGATATTAAGTGCGCCAGAAGCACAGCAAATCGTTGAAACTACCGACGCTGTCTTTACGACAAATGCGCTTTGGAATCGTTTCGATATTGAGGCAGGTTTACCATTTGTCTCTGCATCCGCGCAGAATGCTCACATTCCACAAGCACTTAACGTGCAAGCTTTAGGAGGCATAAGCTTCACAAAGGGCTGCTACACGGGACAAGAAACGGTAGCACGAGCGAAGTATCGCGGTACCAATAAACGTGCGATGTATATCGTAAAAGGTGCAACTTCTGCTCCATTCAGTGACGAACCAATTGAGCTCGAACGCAGCGTAGGTGAAAACTGGCGTTCAGTAGGTGCTTTATTAAATCACTACCAGTTCAGTGACAATCACGCGATTGGCCTGATCGTACTGCCTAATAATCTCGATGAAGACACTCGTCTTCGTTTAGTTGCGCAACCAGAATGTGAATGGACAATCGAATCACTGCCTTACAGTCTTGATGATGAGTAATACAATCAATACTCCTTTGATGCAATTTCTCACAGACCAACACGTTCCGTTTCGTCTGTTACCGCATCAAAGACCAGCAACCACCATTGAGGATGTCGCGCACCAACGCGGCATTCGCCCTTCTCAAATGGTGAAAGCAATCTTGCTACGAGACATGGGTAATCAATATGCACTCGCCTGTGCACCAGGTGATCGTAGCGTTGATCCCAAAAAAGTGCGCTCGTTACTGAAATGTCGCCGGATGACTTGTGTTGATCAAGCCGATGTTGAGTCCATCACTGGTTACAAAGTTGGTACTGTCACTCCTCTGTTACTCAAACGTCATATGCCAATCGTGTTCGACCCCAGCTTACTAGAAGAACAGGAAGTCACGATCAGCAGTGGCGATCGAATGGCTGGGCTGGCGCTTTCTATTCAAGATCTTATCCAATTGTGCCAGCCGACCGTAGCTGAGATCTGTCGTTAATCGTCTAAAAACAATGTAATGACACGTAGTGTTTCTATCACTGCGTGATCTCGCTCATATCTACAAAAATAGACATGAGAATTTTTAATCACATATAAAACATAAATAGTCACAAAGATAAAACTCGTATATGCTGAATTTGTTGGTTAAGTTTCAAACAAGCACTTAACCAATATAAAGTGAGTCAGCTAGCTGAGTGACAGCATTCATGCAGTTAGTTATCCACTTTTGTGTAATGCATCTGTGACTATTCGCCCGCTGAAGCGGGCTTTTTTTTACGTGGAACTTTTTCTCTTTCATTTCCTCTAATCGTTAGAACGTAAAGTGTGTTACGCGAAGCACGACCTTAATAGAAACAACTAGCAAACAACCGTTTTCGTTCTATTCTTAATTCTGTAACAAAACTATTGCTTAATGCGTCACGTAAAAAGGAGTGTATTGGGTAAGGGTTCCTTTAGAGAGGTTATTTTTGGGGTAATCCTCACGCTATTTAAGAGATGACACTGTCAAATTGTCTAAGACAACACAATTCTCTGACGCAACACCCTACATCTGTATTTAATACTATTGCTGTCACAATAATTTTCGCGTCCAGAACGTAGAATACCTAGGCTAGGTTAGATAAAAGGAAAGTAAATATGAGACTGTTTAAGCGCTATACACCAAGTATGATTGCTAAACATATAAGTCGTCTTTTTAAAGGAAGAATTTATATTTACGGGGTCGGTAGATTCGAGTTTGATAACGGTAAGTTAATACTGCCGGAGAAAGCAGAGCAACGCCATTTCCGAGCGGTCAAAGAGATCAATCAAGAAATAATGAAACTCCGATGCGCATATGCTTAGCAAAATGTTGATAAAACAAAGGCTGGATTAACCAGCCTTTTGTGTATTTGAAGTTCGCTTTGCACTTACTGACGCGCCAGATCCGGCAAGTGTCCCTTTAAACCAAGCGCGCGCTTCATGATCTCATCTTTCGCTCCCGGCAGTTGCCCCGCTAAACTCAAGCCAATGCCACGAACAAGCTTCTTAGCAGGGTTCTCGCCAGAGAACAAATCTCGAAACCCTTGCATAGTAGCGATCATCTTTGCCGCTTCCGCTTTTCGCCAACGCTCGTAGCTTCTTAGGTTGCGTTTACTACCGATATCTTGTCCCTGCTTCCAAAGTGCTAACACCTCTTGAGCAAGACTGGCCGCATCTAATAAACCCAAATTCACACCCTGCCCCGCTAATGGGTGAATGGTATGGGCCGCATCACCAACCAGCGCGACTCGCTCGACGACAAAATCTCGCGCATAGCGCATTTTCAAAGGAAACGCAGCACGCTCTCCCACTACTTCACATAGACCAAGTCGAGCATCAAACTCACTCGTCAACGCTTTATTGAAATCATGTTCACTCATCGCCACTAACTGCTCTGCTCGATTTGGCTCCGTGGACCAAACAATAGAGCACATATTTGGTTGCGACATTGGCAAAAATGCCAACGGTCCGTGAGGAGTAAATATCTGGCGCGCAATGCTGTTGTGTGGCATAGCAGTTTTGACATTCGCGACCAAAGCATGATGACCATAGTCCCAATGCGTTAATGGAATATCCATTTGATGGCGAAGCCACGAATTCGCCCCATCGGCTCCGACCACTAATTTAGCGGTCATGGCTTGGCCATTATCGAGCGTCAGCCAGCTTTCTTGCTCACCGACCGCGAGAGTCGCGCAACGTGCAGGCATAAACATAGTGACGTTATCGAGCTTTTGGACTTGTTCAAGCAGCGCAAGTTGAATCACACGATTCTCAACAATGTGCCCTAAATCAGGTTGTGCCATACTTTGTGCATTAAATTCAATACTGGCAAAGCTATCTTGTTCCCATACTTCCATGCCATGGTAAGGTGAAGCTCGGCGCTGTTCTATGCCCTGCCAAGCACCAAGTTTACGCAAAATCGTCTCACTAGAGCGGCTCAGCGCAGACACACGAACATCGGGCAATTCTTTCAACGAATCATCTGGCACTTTCCCTTCAATAACGGCGACACGCAGATCACTGTCTTTGAACGCGGCAGCAAGTGCCAACCCAACCATCCCTCCGCCGATGATGGCGATATCTACACTTTGCATCATTGCTTTTTATTACCTAATTCAGTGCGGCCGTTCATCGTTTTACCAAGCCAAGTGTATGGCGTAGTAGCGGCTGCTTAAAAATAGAAAGGTTATCCATCGCTGCTAAGGCAGTATTTCGGCCAATTCGCATCGCGGGTAAATCATTTGAAAAAACATGCACCAAGGCACTGGTTAGCCAAATAGTTTCGCTTCGATCTGCTTCTCTACGTTGACTAAAGCGCATCAGGCCTTGATAAAGACCCACATCCTCACTTTGGTGCACAATTTCTTCTGCTAGTGAGACTACATCGCGAATACCGAGATTAAAGCCTTGTCCAGCTATCGGGTGCAGCGTTTGCGCCGCATTTCCAACAATCGCAAAGCGATGTGAAATATTTTGCTTTCGATGGCGAAGAAGCAATGGGTAACTTGCACGACGCCCCACTTTTTTCATCGCGCCTAAACGCCAACCAAAATCGTTCTGTAAATGCTGGAGAAATGCTTGATCAGATAACTCAAGAACGGCTTGGGCTTCTTCAGGGTGCAAACACCAAACTAAGGACATTCGATTGTCACTCATTGGCAATAAAGCAACAGGGCCATTTTCAGTAAAACGTTCAAAGGCTCTACCTTGATGAGGTTCTTGAGTCACAATATTGGCAATGACAGCCACTTGTTCAAAATCTTGCTCAGAAAGTTCTAGACCAATTTTCTGACAACAGGTCGAAACAGCACCATCTGCAGCCACCAGCAGTTTTGCTTCAAGTTGCTCACCACTTTTCAACGTCACATGGGTACAGTTTTGCTCGCGCTCGATATCGGTAACGGAGTCAGGACAAAACAGCGTAATTGATTCGCTGCTGTCTAATAATTCTTGATATACACGCCCAACATCGGCTAATTCTACAACATACCCTAGAGCTTCAACCCCAACCTCTTGCTTGGTAATCTCCGTCATCCCAGCATGAGAACGGTCAGAAACGTGGATATGTTCAATGGGTGTGACAAACGGTTCTACTGACGTCCAGAGCTGTAGTTGACGCAACAGATTGACAGTACCGTAAGACAATGCGATTGAGCGAGAGTCAAAACCAGGGTGCATATCTGATTGTGCTTTAAAAGGCTCAACGACGGCAATGCGGAGCTTTCCCTGAGACAAATGGTCAATCGCCAATGCTAACGTTGCACCAGCCATGGCACCACCAGCAATGACTACATCATATTGCTTCATACTAACCTCTGGACGGTCTACGATTAGTGAATAGTAGGTTTTTTGTCGCTGCTTTCAGGACGAACACCAAATTCAGCATGAATCGTTAGTACGCAAGCTTTGATGTGCTCAATCACTTGCTCTAGCAATTGCGCTTGTTCACCAAGATCGTCATCTTCATCGATGCCTAATTTGGCAATCTCTTCTAGGTCAGCCAGTGCTTCTTTAGCGTCATCAGATGCTTTATTAAGCGCAACGCCTGCTAGACCTAACCCAGAAATAAAGTGGTTTACAAAGTCGGACACACTGTCAGCTAATGCGAATAAGCCTTCTTCGCCCGGCTCATCTGGCAATAGTAAAGACAGCTCCATTGACGTGCCAGTAAGCTCATTAACAGTAACGTTGAATATGCTCTGAGCAAAAGTGAGTGCTGTCGAGGGCCACCCCATCCCATCATTGGTGTAGTCAAAAAGAATCGGCTGCCAAGTTTGATCATTGATCGCCAATCCACCACTTAACATGCCAACAAATAAGCCATGTAACTCCGCCGGTGTCACTGCTAGGCTTGCCGATTGCAGTTCAGCAGCAATAGATTGGTATTCAGGAAGGGTGATTTCACTCATAACTTGGCTCATTCTTACGTAATAATGTATTGGTATATCCTACCATCAAGGTTAGTGGTCTGAAACGGCTATCAAATTCAATTTTGGACAGCATTTGTTCAATTTGCCCAATTCCTGTGTGATCTCGTCATCATTTCTCTTTCTGTGATGGGAAATGCTTGAATCTTAATAGCGGTTTTCCTATAGTTTGCTCCTCGGTAGTTGTATGAAGCAACACCTTAGATAGCGCGAATATAGAGTTTATTCATCATGAGCAATCAAGCGATCGACGTTGAAATATTAGGCAAACTTACACGAGTGAATTGTCCGACAGGACAAGAAGAGTCTCTTGTTGCAGCGGCAAAAGATCTGGATCGCCGATTGAAAGAAATGAGCGAACGTACTAAGGTAACCAATGAAATCCAACTGCTGACCTTTGCTGCATTGAATATTTGCTATGAGTTGCACACCAAGTCATACGAATCCAATGGTCAACAGCAAGAAATTACTGAGCGAATGGAAAAGCTCACCGCGTCTTTAGAGAACGCACTAAGCAAAGTTACGCAAGGACAGCAGTAAATACAAAATTTACCCTGGGGTGTGCGTCAGCAGGATTTAAGTCCCTGAGCCGATAAGCAATACCTAAGGGTTAGTATTTGGTAACTATTGAGCAAGCTCGGCATGCACCGAGAAGCCTACGGTTGTCATTGCTGATCCGCCTTGAACCAGCTGGTTCAAGGGCCACAATCCTCAACGGCACCCTGGGGTATTCTCTCTATGTCAGACCTCTCTCGACAAGACTTCCGCAAACTGATTCGTGAAAAGCGCAACGCTCTGTGCAGTGATACGCAATACCAAGCGGGAATCGACCTTATTACTCAATTTTCCCAACTTCCTGAAATCGATCAGGCGCAACATATTGCCATCTACCTTTCTGCAGACGGTGAGCTTGATACTAAACCGCTCATTGAATGGTTATGGCAACAGGGAAAATCGGTTTATCTGCCCGTCATCCATCCCTTTTCTAAAGGTCAGTTACTGTTTCTTCAGTATATAAGTGATGAACAGCTCGTCTACAACAAGTACGGCATCTTAGAGCCCAAGCTCGATATCAGACACCTCAAACCCGTTCGCCAGCTTGATTTAATCTGCACGCCTTTAGTTGGGTTCGACAGTATCGGACACCGCTTAGGCATGGGCGGAGGGTACTACGATCGTACTCTGTCACGTTGGTTTATAACTGGAGAGGGTGCTAAACCTGTCGGTATCGCTCATGACTGCCAACATGTAGAACGCTTACCAATTGAAAGCTGGGATATTCCATTACCTAAGATCGTGACCCCAAGCCAAATATGGCAATGGGAAAGTGACAAGTAAGCCGCTATAATCACGCCCGCAAACGTTAACGAACATCTATTCAGGAGATTGGCATGACTCAAGATGAAATGAAAAAAGCGGCTGGTTGGGCAGCACTAAAATATGTTGAGAAAGGCAGCATTGTCGGTGTTGGTACTGGCTCTACCGTGAATCACTTCATCGATGCACTAGGCACTATCAAAGATGATATTAAAGGTGCAGTGTCTAGCTCTGTCGCTTCAACTGAGCGCCTTAAAGAGCTTGGTATTGAAGTATACGAGTGTAACGATGTAATGAAGCTGGATGTGTATGTTGATGGCGCAGATGAGATCAACCCAGCACGTGAAATGATCAAAGGCGGCGGCGCGGCTCTGACTCGTGAGAAAATTGTCGCAGCAATCTCTGATAAGTTCGTATGTATCGTTGACGGCACTAAAGCAGTTGACGTACTTGGCCAGTTCCCATTGCCTGTTGAAGTAATCCCAATGGCACGCTCTTACGTGGCTCGTGAATTGGTAAAACTAGGTGGTGATCCAGCTTACCGTGAAGGCGTTGTGACTGACAACGGCAACGTGATTCTGGATGTGCACAATATGCAAATTACCAACCCGAAAGAAATGGAAGACAAAATAAACGGCATCGCTGGTGTGGTGACTGTGGGTCTTTTCGCTCATCGTGGTGCTGACGTAGTGATCACTGGCACACCAGAAGGTGCAAAAATTGAAGAATAAATAACAGCCCAAAATGAACCTATCTGGTTCACTTTTCTGTTATTTCATTACATACGGTGCTGCAAGGCACCGTTTTTTATTCCTTTCTATAAGAAAATTATCTCTTATTCCGTAATTTTCTTACCCAAAGCAATTTTTTTTTGTTACTTTATTGAACAGAAGACGCACAGGGAAACGTTTGTCTTCCTACAAAACTGTTAATTATCCCCTTTTTAATAGTTTTGCCCAATGTGCGCCACATTAGCCCACCTTTCCATTTTAAGGACGAGAAAAAATGGCCAAAGTTTCACTGGAAAAAGAAAAGATTAAGATCCTCTTGTTAGAGGGACTCCACCCTTCTTCAGTTGAAGTTCTTCAAGCAGCTGGTTATACCAACATTGAATACCATAAAGGTTCCCTTCCGGAAGAAGAACTAATTGAAGCGGTAAAAGACGTGCACTTCATTGGTATCCGCTCCCGTACGAACCTATCCGAAGAGGTAATCAATGCGGCGAACAAGCTGGTTGCAATTGGCTGTTTTTGTATTGGTACTAACCAAGTAAACCTAGATGCAGCAGCAAAACGCGGTATTCCTGTCTTTAATGCACCATTCTCTAACACTCGAAGCGTGGCAGAGCTTGTACTTGGGCAAATCCTTTTACTAGTGCGTGGTATTCCTGAAAAGAATGCACTTGCACATCGCGGTATTTGGAAGAAAAGTGCAGACAACTCTTACGAAGCTCGTGGTAAGTGCCTTGGCATTATCGGATACGGTCACATTGGTACGCAGCTTGGTATTATTGCCGAAAACTTAGGTATGCGCGTTTACTACTACGATATTGAGAACAAACTGTCCCTTGGTAATGCGACGCAAGTACATACCATGAGTGAACTATTGAACAAATGTGATGTGATTTCTTTGCACGTTCCCGAAACACCGGAAACGAAAAACATGATGGGTGAAGCTGAATTTGCTCGAATGAAACCAGGTTCCATCTTTATCAACGCGGCACGTGGCACCGTTGTGGATATTCCTGCACTTTGCCATAGCTTAGAAGCTGGTCACCTTGCCGGCGCTGCAATTGATGTATTCCCAACTGAACCAAAAACGAATGCTGACCCGTTCGAGTCTCCTTTACAAAAATTCGATAACGTCATCCTCACTCCACACGTTGGTGGTTCAACGCAAGAAGCGCAAGAGAATATCGGCTTAGAAGTGGCGGGTAAACTGGCTAAGTACTCTGATAATGGCTCGACACTTTCAAGCGTAAACTTCCCTGAAGTGTCATTACCAGAACACAGTGGTGAGTGTTCTCGTCTGCTTCATATCCACAAGAACCGTCCTGGTATCCTAACTCAGATCAACACCATCTTTGCTGAAGAAGGCATTAACATTGCCGCGCAGTACCTACAAACAGCCGCTGAAATAGGCTACGTAGTGATCGACGTTGAAACTGAACGCTCAGAAGAAGCTCTAACAAAGCTCAAAAACATTGAAGGCACAATCCGTGCTCGTATCCTGCACTAAACAGTGAAACAGAAACGACAAAGGCAGGGGTTATGACTCCCTGCCTTTTGCTTTTTACTGTTTGCTAAGCCTTACTTTAGCTTATAAATGACATCGACTTGATCGCGAATGATCATAGTTGAATCTTGGTAGCTATTCGCTCCTTCTTTACTATCCATCGCCATTGAACGCATTAACACAGGCTGAACGTGCATCTGTCTGTAATTGATCTGCCATACATCGCCCAACTTTTTCTCAAAACCAGTCGCTAATGACCCTGCTTTTTCTCTTGCGTCCTTAATCGCAGCCATTCGTGCCTTTTGCTGATACTCGGCTTGGTTGCTTACCTTAAGTTGAATATTATCAACCTGATTAATTCCCGCTTCTAACGCCATATCTAGGTATTGGTTAAGGTTTTTCAGATCCGTCACCGTGACATCAATACTGCGAGATGCTCGATACCCAACAAGTTCTGCTTTCCCTGATTTAGGGTAATGGTACTGAGGAGCAAGGTATAAATTCGAGCTAGTAATATTGTCTTTTGACAAGCCGGCATCCGATAAGCTTTTTAGAAACTCTTCAACGGTTTTATCTACGGACAATTTCGCTTGTTCGGCCGTCATTGTCGTATCGACTACTTTTACAGAAAACGTAGCCATATCAGGTGTGGCCGTCACTTCGCCATACCCCGTTGTCGTAACATGAGCAAACTCTGGCGTATTCGCCAAAACTGAAGCACTGGTAAGGCTGAGTGCTGAAGCCAGCAAAAATGAATACAATTTCATTCAATAAATCCATCCATACAAAATTAAGTACTTAATCTCAGATTCCAACATCACTATCATGGCTGAGAAAGCGTGTGGTTTCATAATAGAAACTTCCGCCGATTATCCAAGCACCCATAGTGACTTCTAACACAACTTTGACTATGTAACATTGGCGTAATTTTTAAACAAAACACACTTAAGTTAACGATATGCAGCTCTGACAAACTTATTGAGGTAGATGCTCCTGCGCATACCCGACTATCGCGTGTGAGATTTCTTGTAATACCCCAGTTTCTAACTGCCAGTGGTGCCAATAAATCCGATGGGACATTAAAAAACCTGGAGTCACATCAACCAACACACCTCTGTCTAATTCGTCGGTAATTTGCAAGCGGGGGATCAAGCAATAAGCAACACCAGCTAACGCCACTTTTAGAAACGCTTCAGAACTACTGATGTTGTGATGAATAACGCTGTCAGGATTGACGTTAAAATGCTCGGTAAGAAATGTTTTATGTAGATCATCATATTGGTCATATGAAACGGCCGGTGCTTTTGCCAATGTCTGATTATTTACGCCTTTAGAAAAATAACGCTGATAGAACTCTGGGCTCGCGACACAAACATAATCGATGCGACCTAAATAGTCTGCTCTGCATCCGGGGATTGGCTGGGACTCCAAGCTGATCGCTCCTGTCACTTCGCCACTTTTGAGTTTTTCAATAGAGCGGTATTCACCATAGATAGTCAGTTTTAGTTCAACTTGACGCTGCTTCATAACATTTTTCAGCGCTGGCAGTAGCCATGTTGCAAGGCTATCTGCATTAGTCGCTAAAGAGAGTTGCACAGGTCGCGTACTGGTATCATTTTTTAGTTCGGGGAGAATTTCATGCTCTAGCAAGCGTACTCGCCGATAAAGACCCAACAATTTTTTACCAATTGGCGTTGGCTTAGGTGGCTGGCTTCGAATTAAAACAGGCTGCGCGAGAAACTTCTCTAACTGCTTGATACGTTGAGAAATGGCGGATTGAGAAACAAATAAATGCTCGGCAGCACGCTCAAAGCTACCCTGATAAACTATAGCGTCTAATGCCTCAATCCATTTGTAATCTAACCCTCGCATACCTTTCCTCTCACTCTTGATCAAACGCCTCCCGTTAAATTAGTCTATCTAATGTAAGATTAAAATCATTAATTATACTTATTTAGATAAACGCTTTATCTTTCCCTTTTCTGTAAATGTATTTGTTATTTTGAAGTGAGGTGAAGTGTGAGCTTGTGGGTTCTATTGCAAGGTTTTGGTTTAGGAGCATCAATGATCATTCCGATCGGCGCGCAAAATGCGTATGTTTTGAATCAAGGCATAAAGCGTAACCACCACCTAACAACCGCCACTATTTGTAGCGTGCTAGATATGATTTTCATCTCTCTAGGTATTTTTGGTGGTGGTGCAATTCTGTCTAAAAATGAAATCTTACTGACGTCGGTGACACTTGGTGGTATTGCTTTCTTGAGCTTCTATGGACTGCTCTCACTAAAAAGTGCTTTTAAGCCAGAGAGTGAATCGGAATCAAAAGGGGAGATCGTAGCTCGAGGTCGTCGAACGGTTATTCTAGGTGCGTTAGCCGTTACTGTGCTTAATCCGCACTTATATTTAGATACAGTCGTTATTCTAGGTTCGATCGGTGGACAATTTGAAGGCCATGATCGCATTGCTTTTGCACTAGGTACGATTATGGCTTCCTTTGTTTGGTTCTACACTTTATCGATAGGAGCCGCCAAACTAGGTCCAACACTCTCTAAACCAAAAGTGAAAAAAACCATCGACATTGCAATCGCAATGATGATGTTCACAATAGCGTATATCTTAGCGAGTGAGCTTATTGATAAGTATTGGTAATCATAAGGTAGTAAGGCAGCAAAGACATGGAGTCACTAAAACGTATTTATAACAACAATAGAGAGCGATTCAACGCGCTCTCTATTCCTTTTCGGGAATGGCAGCACGAAGCCATCTTAGACTTTGAGACAGATATACGTATTGCGAGAGAGCTTGGTTGGACGGGTACGCATACCAAAAGCCTCTTTTTAACACTCAAAGGACAAGGTTACGCGGTTTATCTGACAGATAAGGACTCGCGCCTCGATGCCAAGCAGATTAAAGCGATTACAGGTAAACGTCCCTCTATTTGTAATGACGATGAAATGGTCGAAGTGTTAGGTTGCGTACCCGGCGCGGTTTGCCCAATAGGCTTACCGGAATACATCACTATCATTGTTGATACCAATCTCTATCAACATCAAGAATTGCTCTATACGCCTGGCTTACCTGAGTTCACATTTGGATTTGCAGGTAAACATCTAAAACGCCTCTTACTTGCTGGTCATCACACCCTTTACGAAATATAAAAAAGCGAGGCCTATTGGCCTCGCTTTTGAATATCGACTGCTTTTGATTAAGCGTCGACTTTGTTCAGGTGAACATCCATTTGTGGGAATGGAATCTCGATACCATTTTCATCCAATGCTTCTTTAATACCTTGCATTGCATCAAAGTATACGCCCCAGTAATCTGCAGTTTTCACCCATGGACGAACCACAAAGTTAACTGAAGAGTCTGCTAACGTAAGTACACCAATTGTGATATCTGGGTCTTTCAAGATACGTGGATCTTTCTCTAGCGTCTCACGAATCACTTTCTTGGTTAGTTTAAGGTCTGCTTTGTATGAAACACCAATCACTAGGTCGACACGTCGTGTCGCATGGCGAGAGTAGTTAGTAATGGCACCGCCGATAACTGAAGAGTTAGGCACAACAACCATTTTGTTGTCTGGTGTTTTTAGAACTGTTTGGAAGATTTGAATTGCTTCAACACTACCCGCTACACCACCGATTTCTACGTAGTCGCCTGATTTGAATGGACGGAACGCAACAATAAGTACGCCTGCTGCAAAGTTTGATAGTGAACCTTGTAGTGCAAGACCAACAGCAAGACCTGCCGCACCAATCACAGCAACAACAGAAGCGGTTTGAACTCCTAATCGACCAAGAGCCGCGATTAGCACGATTACAAATAGCAAGTAACGAACAAGACCGTGAATAAATTCAACGACGGCCTTATCCATGTTTTTCTTTTCTAGTACTTTAGAAACACTACCAGCGACTGCCTTAACGATAAGATTACCGATAAACAGAATAAGCAGCGCAGAGATAATGTTCACACCGTACTGAACCAGTAGATCTGAATTGTTTGTCAGCCAAGTTTCAGCCTGAGTTAGACCATCCGTTAAAGTGGTATCGATACCCACCGATTCACCTGCCATAATTCTTATCCTCAAAAATAAAGAGATATAAATCCAATTGCCGTTAATTTATGAACCTTGTTTTTTAAAGGCTCTTTTCTAAAACAACATCCCTATTGCTCCACTGAACAGTGTCAGATTTTTGGCACAATATCCCAACTCTGACTTTTTTCAAAGTCAGAGTTTCGCAAAGATATGCAAAACAAGACTTTATCAGAGCTTTCTGACACTGACTTGTTACAGGTTACGCAATGCACTCTGATTTCGCCACTCTTAAGACTGATATTCCCATGTTTTCTTTAAAAAAACGTTAAAGGTGAGATATCTCACTAGCAAATACAACCTAACGCATAAAAATATCGGGAGAAAGCAGCGGGGAAGAAAGTGATAGACATAAAAAAACCCGCTCAGAGAGCGGGTTTTTAAGTAACTTAATCAGTAACGATTATAGTACGTCAACTGCGTTAAGGTCAGCAAATGCTTGCTCTAGACGAGTAACCATTGAAGCTTGGCCTGCACGTAGCCATACGCGTGGATCGTAGTACTTCTTGTTTGGTGCATCTTCACCCGTTGGGTTACCGATCTGACCTTGTAGGTAATCGTGGTTTTCAGCTTCGAACTTACGGATACCATCCCAAGTAGCCCACTGTGTATCAGTATCGATGTTCATTTTGATTACACCGTAGCCGATAGATTCACGGATTTCTTCTAGAGAAGAACCTGAACCGCCGTGGAATACGAAGTTTAGAGAGTTCGCTGGAAGACCGAATTTCTCAGAAACGTGCGCTTGAGAATCACGTAGGATAGTTGGAGTTAGTACAACGTTACCTGGCTTGTATACGCCGTGTACGTTACCGAAAGATGCTGCGATAGTGAAACGGTGGCTGATTGCGCTTAGTTTCTCGTATGCGTATGCAACGTCTTCTGGAGAAGTGTATAGCTCAGACGCATCCATATCAGAGTTGTCAACGCCGTCTTCTTCACCACCAGTACAACCTAGTTCGATTTCTAGAGTCATGTTCATTTTAGCCATGCGCTCTAGGTACTTAGCAGAAATTTCGATGTTCTCTTCTAGAGACTCTTCAGAAAGGTCGATCATGTGAGAAGAGAATAGTGGCTTACCAGTTTGCGCGAAGTACTCTTCACCAGCGTCTAGTAGACCGTCGATCCAAGGAAGTAGTTTCTTAGCTGCGTGGTCAGTGTGTAGGATTACTGGAACACCGTAAGCTTCAGCTACAGCGTGAACGTATTTCGCACCAGCAACAGCACCTAGGATTTGAGCTTCTTGACCTTCAAGTTTTAGACCTTTACCAGCAAAGAAAGCAGCGCCACCGTTAGAGAACTGAACGATAACTGGAGCTTTAACTTTTGCAGCTGCTTCAAGTACTGCGTTTACAGAGTCAGTACCCACACAGTTTACTGCTGGAAGTGCAAAGCTGTTTTCTTTTGCAACTTCAAATACTTTCTGAACGTCATCGCCAGAGATAACACCTGGTTTTACGAAGTCGAAGATCTTAGACATGGATGTAATCCTATTTATCTGTCGTTTTTAAACAAAACTTGTTAAGTTGAAAATCTTGCAAACGTTTGCTCACAACTGAGGCTATTCTAGCAGAGTTCCTCACACGTTGCAGCAAACAAGAAAGCGGGAGAATCACTCCCCCGCTTTGCTTTAATTACTTAGCGCGTGCTTCTAGCATTTCTACTGCTGGAAGAACTTTACCTTCTACGAACTCAAGGAAAGCGCCGCCGCCAGTAGAGATGTAAGATACATCCGCTTTGATACCGAACTTGTCGATAGCCGCTAGCGTGTCACCACCACCAGCAACAGAGAAGCCTTCAGAAGCTGCGATAGCTTCAGAGATACCTTTAGTACCTGCTTCGAAGTTCTTGAATTCGAATACGCCTACTGGACCATTCCATAGGATAGTCTTAGCGTTTTTAAGGATTTCAGCTAGTTCAGCAGTTGAATCTGGACCAAGGTCGAAGATCATGTCGTCGTCTTGTACTTCAGAAACGTGCTTGATTTCAGCTTCTGCGTTCTCGTCAAATGCTTTCGCACATGCAACGTCAGTTGCTACTGGAATTGCACACTCGTCCATTAGCTTCTTAGCTGTTTCAACTAGGTCTGCTTCGTATAGAGACTTACCAACGTTGTGGCCAGCAGCTGCGATGAATGTGTTAGCAATACCACCACCAACAACGAGTTGGTCAGCGATTTTAGATAGAGACTCAAGAACCGTTAGCTTAGTAGATACTTTTGAACCACCAACGATAGCAACCATTGGGCGAGCTGGCTTGTCCATTGCTTTGCCTAGCGCTTCTAGTTCGTTCGCTAGTAGAGGACCAGCACATGCTACGTCTGCGTGCATACCAACGCCGTGAGTAGATGCTTGAGCACGGTGAGCCGTACCGAATGCGTCCATTACGAATACGTCACATAGTGCTGCGTATTTCTTAGATAGCTCTTCGTCGTTTTTCTTTTCGCCTTTGTTGAAGCGAACGTTTTCAAGAACAACAAGTTCACCCGCATTTAGCTCTAGGCCATCTAGGTAGTCTTTTGCTAGCTTCACTTCGCAATCTAGTGCGTCGTTTAGGTAATTAACAACTGGTTGTAGAGAGAACTCTTCAGCGTATTCACCTTCAGTTGGGCGACCTAGGTGAGACGTAACCATTACTTTAGCGCCTGCTTCTAGGCAGTGCTTAATAGTTGGAAGAGATGCGATGATACGTGCATCCGAAGTTACTTTACCGTCTTTTACTGGCACGTTTAGGTCAGCACGGATAAATACACGTTTACCTGCAAGATCCAGGTCAGTCATCTTGATTACAGACATGATGTGTCCTCTCAAATATTTAATAATTAAAGTTTTTGAAAACTCGGCAACCCTGCCAAGCCTGTTAATTCTTCAAACTGGTTATAGATATGGAGATATTATGGATTTATTTCAAGGCTAGAAATAAAAATTCTCCATCACTTCTTCGTCATTACTGTTCCACTTGCGAAGAAGCTTGCATTGCTAAGGCAGTATCCAGCATCCGGTTAGCAAAGCCCCATTCGTTGTCGCACCAAACGAGCATTTTTACGAGTTGCCCGTTACTCACTCTAGTCTGGCTTCCATCCACAATCGCACTATGGGGGTCGTGGTTAAAGTCGATGGAAACGAGTGGCGATTCAGTATAGTCAACAATGTTACGTAATGTACACTGAGATGCGTTAACAATGGTTTGATTTACGTCATTAACTTTCACATTTGTACTAATTGTGACACTTAAATCCATTGCAGTGACGTTAACCGTTGGAACACGAACAGAAATTGCTTCGAATTTGTTGGAAAATTTCGGGAAGATTCTTTCAATCCCCTTATGCAACTTAGTGTCCACCGGAATAATAGATTGGCTTGCAGCGCGGGTACGGCGTAAGTCGTTATGATACGCATCAATTACTTGTTGATCGTTCATGGACGAATGAATTGTGGTAATGGTGCCAGACTCTATGCCGAAGGCTTCGTCTAATACTTTAATGATGGGAACGATACAGTTGGTGGTGCAAGAGCCATTGGAGACAACACGGTGCTCGTCTTTCAGAGTTTCGTGGTTCACGCCATAGATAATCGTATTATCTAGGTCGTTTGCGCCCGGGTGCGAAAACAGTACTTTCTTCGCGCCAGCTTCTATATGCGCTTGCCCATCCGCTTGCGAACCAAATACGCCAGTGCAATCCAAGACGATATCAACTTCTAAATCACGCCAAGGAAGTAATTCGATTTCGGAGAGGTGGAGAATGCGAATGGAATCATATTCACCGCTGTCATGATGAACATGCAAATGTTCTTGGTCATGGGAAATTTTTTTACCAAAGCGACCATGACTGGTGTCATATTGCAGTAGGTGTGCCATCGCCTCTGGCTGTGCTAGTTCGTTAACCGCCACAACCTTGATCTGCTGGTGTTTTCCGCTTTCATACACCGCTCGCAGAACATTACGACCTATACGTCCAAATCCATTGATCGCAACCTTTAGCATTTATCCTTCGCCCTACCAAAAATTTCGTGTTACAGATACTACCTGATCAGGCTGACAAACGCACCTGTTGAATCACAGTAAAGCAGGATTAAAAAAGGTCGAGACTATGCTCGACCTTATTACAACGATAGATAATTAAAATGCGACGTCTAAACCTAACCAGTAGCGACGACCATCTTCAATATATCCGTATTCTTCGTAACTGATTTCCTCGTCCAGCAAGTTATAGATAGCGCCTTTAATACGAGTATTGTCGGTTAACTGGTATGTCACACCGGCGTCCACAAAGGTATAAGCTGGCTCTACGATACTGTTTCTTGATGGGCCAGTAACCGGATCCATTTCTTTACCTCGGTACGTGACTTTCGCCCAGCTCTCTAGATCTGTTGTCGTTTGCCAAGTCACATCCACATTAAACAGATGCTTTGGTAACTGCTGCAGCGGCATGCCTTTGTATTCACCTGTTTTTTGCTCTGAGTCGGTAAATGTGTAGCTCGAGCTAAGGTAAATGGTTTCCGTTAACGGCGATGCTAAGGTCGCTTCAATACCTTGTGTGACGGCTTCATCCACGTTAATACGGTACGTTGGATCTGCGCCCCATTGGTTTGGACCATCAGTACAGATAGTGTCTGGACAAACAACACGTGTGATCTTGTCTTTGAATTCGTTATGGAACGCTGTCAAAGAAACATCTAAGCCAGAATCACCTTGATACAAGACGCTGATTTCTTTGTTTAGCGACGTTTCAGGGTCAAGATCTGGGTTACCGTAGATATTACCGCCACCACTGACTTGCGCCCAGCCAGGAGTAATTTCACGTAATTGTGGAGAACGGAAACCTGTTGCCACACCGCCTTTCACCGTCCAAGACGGATCAACTCGCCATACACCGTAAACACGCGGACTAAAGTGCGCGCCATAGTTTTCGTCATGATCTAGACGACCACCAAGCGTAACGCTAAACGGATCAGCGATTCTCCATTCATCTTCAATGAAAACAGCCCACTGCGTATTCGATGTTTCAGTCTTCGATGACGCTTTGTTGGAGGTGAAATCCTCAAGCTCTGCATGAGTGGCGTCCACACCCGTCGTCAACGTATGGTTTCCGATACCAGTCACCAAGCTCGATTTGAACGTGGTGTTGGTGATCGTCATCTCACGAGATTTGTTCTCGCTCTCTTCTCGCTGTAAGTAAGTATCTGAAATGCCAATCGAATCCCAATCACCGTTGTGGCTTACCGTTACGTAATTACGACGATATTCATTCAGTGAGTCTTCACACCCACCACGACACCCAGTGGTCGGCACTGAAAGGCCTACATTACCACGACGACTTTGTGCCGACGTGCCGCCTTCTAATTGCACCGAGTGGCGATCATTAATCTGGTAAGTCAGTTTTGAAGAGATACTCTGCATATCTTTATCTTCATAACCGTATTCGATGTCATCTTCTTCTCTGGTTGTGTACTGACCATATACTTGGAGAGATAAATTTTCAGCCAACGGACCATTAACGAAAAAGTTCGCGCTCTGCTCTCCCCCTGAGCGACTATTCTCTTGTAGTACCGTGCCCAGTTGAACATTACCCGTCCACTCTAGCGCATCTTTTCGTGTGATGACGTTAATCACACCACCAATCGCATCAGAACCGTAAAGCGTCGACATTGGGCCGCGAATAACTTCGATTCGCTCAATCGCTTGAAGAGGAGGTAACCAACCTTGTTCGATACCTGGGCCGTCACTATTTGGACGAGTTTCACGCGTGCTTTGACGTTTACCATCGACCAGTATCAAAGTGTATTTAGAACCCATACCACGGATACTAATGTCGGTAGTATCACCACCACCTGTCACGACAACACCTGGCACACTTTTTAGTGCATCAGTCACATCGCGGTAATAACGGGAGTCCAACTCCTCACGTGAAATCACACTAATACTTGCAGGCGCGTCCGCTTGAGATTGCTCGTAGCTTGATGCAGTTACAACCACTGTTTCCATTTTAGAAACTGCATCATTGGCAAAAACATGAGGGACACTGACGAAGGCTAAAATACCAGTTGCGGTAATAACTGGCAGTCTAAGAGTAGACATCTACATCTCCATAATTGATAATGATTATTATTTTCGAAAGTGAATTATTCACAAATAGAATGAGATGCATAGTGAGAGTTATGGAACGGTTCTTTCCATTTATGGAACTCGTACATAACGCAGTAAGGAGTAAAAGAAATATGCACGACTTAGCATCAATTAGAGCCTTTGATGCGCTCAATCAGCATAAAAGTTTGACAGCCGCTGCTAAAGCCCTTAATCAGCCAAAATCAACGCTAAGTCGTCGCTTGGCACAATTAGAAGAAGACTTCGGTCAGGCTCTAACCGCCAGACAAGGTAATCGATTAGTTCTGACAAGAGCTGGAGAAATCTTTGCCCACTACAGCCGCCAGATTCTTGAGTTAAGTGAAGAGAGTTATGATGCACTTCAAGGTTTAACGAACCAAGTTTCAGGGCCACTGCATATTGTTTGTCACACTGCCTTAGTTAGAAGCTGGCTCGGCGGCGTACTCAATCGTTTTCTTGCTGATAATCCCGATGTTAGAGTTCAACTTACCAGTGACTTTTCTGAGGCGCATCACGACCCAGATTTGTTCATCTGGCTCGGTGAACGTAAAGAGCTAGACTGGCGAAAAGAAGTGCTGGGGGTATTTCACTATACGCCTTTTGCCTCTCCAAATTATCTAAAACAACATGGGCCTATACCGCACCCCAAAGAACTTGAAGCACATCCATGGATCGATTTTGGTTCAGTGCAAGAAAATGGATTGATGCTAGCACACCCTCAACACGGTGAGTTCTTTTTAGAGCCCTTTGTTAGTCGCTTATACAGCGACAACATAGCAATGCAAATAGACAGTATCGCGAATGGTCATGGTATTGGACTGCTGCCGACTTGGACAGCAT
Source organism: Vibrio sp. Vb0888 (assembly GCF_033338835.1). NCBI lineage: Bacteria > Pseudomonadati > Pseudomonadota > Gammaproteobacteria > Vibrionales > Vibrionaceae > Vibrio > Vibrio sp. Vb0888. Next base: position 22,604 of record NZ_JAWOTL010000006.1, on the reverse strand, counting down.
GCGGCTATGAGAAACATCACCCAGGGCGAATCACACCTTGCTTAGAAGGTTGGCTTTCTGAGCCTATTTCCATTAACTGCTATACACCAGCAGGACGACCACCACTGCGCTTATCCGTACTTTTAGACTGCATTCACCAAAGCATTCCACAAGGTTGGAAAACCTGACAAAAATAAAAAGGCCATCATAATGATGGCCTTTCTAACTTTAGCATCTAACAGTTGTCGTTTACGTTCGACTGTTTAGATGGTCCTGCAATTACGCTAGCAATTCTTTAGCTGTGTTCACTACGTTTTCAGTCGTGAAGCCAAACATCTCGAATAGCTGACCAGCAGGTGCTGATTCACCGAATGTTGTCATACCGATGATGCGACCGTCGAAGCCTACGTACTTGTACCAGAAATCCGCAATGCCCGCTTCAATAGCGATACGTGCCGTTACGTCTGATGGCAGTACAGATTCACGGTAAGCAGCGTCTTGTTTGTCGAATGCGTCTGTTGATGGCATTGAAACAACGCGTACTTTCTTGCCTTCTGAAGTTAGTTGCTCAGCGGCTTTCACTGCAAGCTCAACCTCAGAACCTGTTGCGATAAGGATTAGCTCAGGCTTACCTTCGCTATCTTTCAGGATGTAAGCACCTTTCGCGATGTCTGCGACTTGTTCAGCAGTACGCTCTTGTTGCGCTAGGTTTTGACGAGAGAAGATAAGTGCAGTTGGTGCATCTTTACGTTCAATCGCTAGTTTCCATGCAACTGCAGACTCAACTTGGTCACATGGGCGCCATGTGCTCATGTTTGGAGTTACACGTAGAGACGCCATTTGCTCAACAGGTTGGTGAGTTGGGCCATCTTCGCCAAGACCGATCGAATCATGCGTGTAAACTTGGATGTTCTGAATTTTCATCAGCGCAGCCATACGCATTGCGTTACGAGCATATTCCATGAACATTAGGAATGTTGCGCCGTAAGGAACGAAACCACCGTGCAATGCGATACCGTTGATGATAGCGGTCATACCGAATTCACGCACACCGTAGTGGATGTAGTTGCCAGAGAAGTCCTCCATTTCTAGAGACTTAGAACCAGACCACATGGTCAGGTTAGAAGGCGCTAGGTCAGCAGAACCACCCATAAACTCAGGAAGCATTTGACCAAACGCTTCTAGTGCATTTTGCGACGCTTTACGTGATGCAATGTTCGCTGGATTTGCTTGAAGATCGGCAATGATTTGGTTCGCTTTTTCTTCCCACTGTGCAGGAAGTTCGCCGTTTAGACGACGTTTAAGCTCTGCCGCTTCTGCAGGGTAAGCTGCAGCGTATGCTTCGAATTTTTCATTCCAAGCTGCTTCTTTCGCGGCGCCCGCTTCTTTTGCATCCCACTCAGCGTAAACATCTGCCGGGATCTCAAATGGGCCGTACTCCCAACCTAGGTATTCGCGAGCCGCTTGGATTTCATCGTGACCTAGTGGTGCACCGTGACAGTCGTGCGAACCAGACTTGTTAGGAGAACCGAAACCGATAATTGTTTTGGTACAGATAAGCGTAGGACGTGGGTCCGCTTTTGCTGCTTCAATTGCTGCGTTGATCGCGTCTGAGTCGTGACCATCGACTGCTGGGATTACATGCCAGCCGTACGCTTCAAAACGCTTAGGTGTATCGTCAGAGAACCAGCCTTCAACGTGACCGTCGATAGAAATGCCGTTGTCATCCCAAAACGCGATCAGTTTGCCTAGACCTAACGTCCCAGCAAGAGAGCATGCTTCATGCGAGATGCCTTCCATTAGACAGCCGTCACCCATGAACACATACGTAAAGTGGTCAACGATATCGTGACCTTCTTTGTTGAACTGTGCCGCTAGTGCTTTCTCTGCGATCGCCATACCAACAGCGTTAGTGATGCCTTGACCTAGAGGACCCGTTGTTGTCTCGATACCAGGCGCGTAGCCGTACTCTGGGTGACCTGGGGTTTTTGAGTGCAATTGACGGAAGTTTTTCAGATCGTCAATAGATAGCTCGTAACCGCTTAAGTGCAGTAGAGAGTAAATAAGCATTGACCCATGACCGTTTGACAGCACAAAGCGATCGCGGTCGGCCCACTCTGGGTTTGAAGGGTTATGGTTTAGGTGAGAGCGCCAAAGAACTTCAGCGATATCAGCCATACCCATTGGTGCGCCTGGGTGGCCTGAGTTAGCTTGTTGAACACCATCCATGCTTAGAGCACGAATTGCATTGGCAAGATGTTTACGAGACGACATGTCTGCTCCTGAGTACATTAAGCGAAACGAAAAGTAGGTCATAATTCTCTCAAAGCCCTGTTGGGTGTGCAAACGTTTTCCAGTCCAAAACCTCACAAATATTGCACCTTTCGCGCCAAATCGTTCGAAGTTCTTAAAATTATCAATAAATCAGGCAAACGTTTGGTTATAACAAAAACCAAAAAAGAGCTTGTAATTCGAGCAATCAAATTTAGAATAGACGTCTAGATGTAGATACACCTACAAAAATTAGTATTAATTTGCGCTGGAGAGTTTATCATTCCCCAGTTTTAAACCAGATATAGTGGAGCTAACATGGCTAAGCACCTGTTTACTTCTGAGTCAGTATCAGAAGGTCATCCAGATAAAATTGCAGACCAGATTTCTGATGCGGTTCTTGACGCGATTCTAGAGCAAGATCCAAAGGCTCGTGTTGCATGTGAGACTTACGTTAAAACCGGTATGGTAATGGTGGGTGGTGAAATCACGACTTCAGCATGGGTAGACATCGAAGAGTTAACTCGTGAAACCGTTCGTGAAATCGGCTACGTACATTCAGATATGGGCTTTGACGCAGATTCTTGTGCGGTACTAAACACAATCGGTAAACAGTCGCCAGATATCAACCAAGGTGTTGATAAAGCTGACCCTAAAGAACAAGGTGCAGGCGACCAAGGCATCATGTTTGGTTACGCTTGTAACGAAACTGAAGTACTAATGCCAGCGCCAATTACTTACTCTCACCGTCTTGTTCAAAAGCAAGCAGAAGTTCGTAAAAACGGCACACTACCTTGGTTGCGTCCTGATGCAAAATCTCAGGTAACATTCCAATACGATCAAGGTAACATCGTTGGTATCGACGCGGTTGTTCTTTCAACTCAACACTGTGACTCAATCTCAACTTCAGACCTGCGTGAAGCGGTAATGGAAGAGATCATTAAGCCAGTGCTACCTTCTGAGTGGATCAACAAAGAAACAAACTTCTTCATTAACCCAACCGGTCGCTTCGTAATCGGTGGTCCTATGGGTGACTGTGGTCTAACTGGTCGTAAGATCATCGTAGATACCTACGGCGGCGCAGCTCGTCACGGTGGCGGTGCGTTTTCTGGTAAAGATCCATCAAAAGTTGACCGTAGTGCAGCATACGCAGCACGCTACGTAGCGAAAAACATCGTAGCGGCAGGCATGGCTGACCGTTGTGAGATCCAACTTTCTTACGCAATCGGTGTTGCTGATCCAACGTCTATCATGGTGGAAACGTTCGGTACTGAGAAAGTATCTCACGACATCATCATTGAAGCGGTTCGTCAATTCTTCGACCTACGTCCATACGGTCTACAAGAAATGCTTAACCTTCTTCAACCTATCTACAAGAAGACAGCGGCTTACGGTCACTTCGGTCGTGAAGAATTCCCGTGGGAAGCGACAGACAAAGCTGCACTTCTACGCGATTTCGCTGGCATCAAATAATCAAGCCAAGCAAGAATCAATCAAGCCCTCGCCTATGGCGGGGGCTTTTTATTTTCAGCAACTTTTATCCAGCCATTTCGGCTCATACCGCCCTGCCCCACAAAGCAGTCCTGTTTCTCCCTCATTTTTATACCGAATAAATTTTAAGCAATTATTTGTAAATTATCCCATCTCCGCCAATAGTTAAAATATTGTTAACTCCAATTTAAATAGAGACGTCGGATGCTGGCGACTGTGGAAGCAACACTTAAGTAAAGACATGAGTCAGGCATCTTTATGGCCGATACCAAACTAAGCCAATGCTCAGATGTAAACTTGAAAAAGTCGCTTCAAGTTTGACTGAACAAAAACCGCTGTCAGTTGGTATAAGCGGATAATGTGGGAATAAATCAAGGAGGAGTTATGCCTCGAACTGTTAATCCATCGGACTTCCACAACAAACGAAAGGAAGTGCCAGACAACGAATACGCCAGAACCATACCGTGCAATACGGTCAATCTTTCTGCACCTTTTCATTGGCTCGCATTAGGTCTGCATGATTTCGTGCGAATGCCGCTTATTAGTGCTTTCTATGGCATCTGTTTTATGGCTGCTGCGATAGGCATTGTTTTGCTCGTACAGTGGCAAGGCACACACTTAGTCGTCATGCCCAGTTTGATTATTTACATGTTAATTGGTCCGTTTCTCGCGCTGGGCTTGTATGATGCCAGTTGGGAGAGAGAGCGCGGACACAAAGCAAGTTTGTTCCATTCAATGAAAGCGATCGGTCGTAACTCAACATCTCAATGGGCGTTCGCCGTGTTACTCGCAGTGTGTATGATATTTTGGATGCGCATTGCCGCTCTACTTCATGCGCTCTACCCTTCTGTTCAAGGGGCACCTTTAAGTGAGTTCCTACCCTTCCTTGTCATCGGCTCTTTAGTTGGCTTTGTTTTGGCTTGTGTGGTGTTTAGCATTTCAGCCTTTTCTATTCCGCTCATGATGGAGCGTCGCGTAGACATGATGACCGCTGTATTTACCAGCTTTAATGCCGTGAAATCCAACATTCCAGCAATGATTGTTTGGGCAGCGATCATCTGTGGCGGTATTCTTATCGGCTTTGCGACCTACGGGATCGGAATGTTGTTTACCATGCCAATTCTAGGCTACGGTACATGGCACGCTTACCATGCCACCATCAAGAAAAAACACACACCATAATTAACTGATGCTATGATCTGGCCCTCGCAAATGCGGGGGCTTTTTTATTTGATTTATCGAGGTGAATTGTGGATATAGAACTCAGCTATAAAGCCAAGCAAGTGATGGCGGGCTGTATCGCGATGGCGGAACAAGCTTTCAAACGTTCTTTCCCGATTCCAACAATCACCTTCGACGTCCGTGGGAAAGCGGCAGGAAAAGCCTACCTTCAATTAAATCAAGTACGCCTAAACCCTGTTTTATTTCGCGAAAACACCCAAGCATTCTTAGATGAAGTCATTCCTCATGAAGTAGCACACCTGATTACTTATCAGGTTTACGGGCGAGTTAGGCCTCACGGTAAAGAATGGAAAGGCGTCATGGAAGCCGTATTTAACGTACCAGCCAAAACCACTCACAGCTTTGAAGTAAAATCCGTTCAAGGTAAAACCTTTGAGTATCGTTGTGGTTGTATGACCTACCCTCTATCGATTCGCCGTCATAATAAAGTGCTGCGCAAAGAGGCGACGTACTCTTGTCAAAAATGTCGCCAATCACTTAACTTCACCGGCATTCAATTATCGTAGCCCTTACCTCATAGTGTTACTTGCGTTCCCAAAATAAAGATCGAGTTGATCAAAACCTTCCCTTCGCCACTTATTGTTAACTTACTCATCACTAAAGCTATTTTATGCGTGTTATCATGAATAAAGTCATACTTTATAAAGACTTTTATCATGAAATACTTATTCTCTCTGTTGCTTATCGCGCTTTCTAGCACTGCGATTGCCGCGCCACCGAGCTCATTCTCTGCTGCCAAACGTGAGGCGGTCAAAATTTATCAAGACCATCCAACAAGCTTCTACTGTGGCTGTAACATTCAATGGCAAGGCAAGAAAGGCTTACCCGATTTAGCCTCTTGCGGCTACCAAGTCCGTAAACAAGAAAAACGGGCTGCACGAATCGAATGGGAGCACGTTGTTCCTGCGTGGCAATTTGGCCACCAGCGTCAATGCTGGCAAGATGGCGGACGTAAAAACTGTAAGAAAAAAGACAAAACTTTTCGTTTGATGGAAGCAGACTTACACAACCTAACTCCTGCTATTGGTGAAGTAAACGGTGACCGTTCGAACTACAACTTCAGCCAATGGAACGGTATGGATGGTGTGAGTTATGGTCGCTGTGAGATGCAAGTGAACTTTAAGCAGCGTAAAGTCATGCCACCAGACCGTGCGCGTGGCTCAATTGCTCGTACCTATCTATACATGAGCAAAGAGTACGGTTTCAAACTGTCGAAGCAGCAAACGCAATTAATGAGTGCTTGGAACAAAACCTATCCTGTCGATAAATGGGAATGTGAGCGTGACGAGCGCATTGCAAAAGTACAGGGCAATCACAACCCATTTGTTCAAGAAGCCTGCCGCGCACTGTAACCTCCGACCTCGAAGCGTTTCAATTACTGATATTGAAACGCTTCTTGCCCCTTGTTTTTTCGGTGCAAAGCATCCATGTTAGGGTTTAAGTTTATTCTCTTGCTGGAAATCTCATGCGTACCCCTCGAATTTATCATCCAGAAACCATTCATCAACTTGGCTCACTTGCTTTAAGTGACGACGCAGCAGGCCATATCGGTCGTGTTTTGCGCATGAAAGAAGGCCAAGACGTTCTCCTTTTTGACGGCAGTGGCGCAGAGTTCCCAGCGGTTATCAGTGAAGTCAGCAAGAAATCAGTTTTGGTTAACATCACCGAGCGCGTAGAAAACAGTATTGAATCCCCTTTAGATCTGCACCTTGGTCAAGTCATTTCACGTGGCGATAAGATGGAGTTCACCATCCAAAAGTCTGTTGAACTTGGCGTCAATACCATCACTCCTCTGATTTCTGAACGTTGTGGTGTCAAGCTTGACCAAAAGCGTTTTGAGAAAAAACTCGCGCAATGGCAGAAAATCGCCATCAGTGCCTGTGAGCAATGTGGGCGTAATGTCGTGCCCGAAATTCGTCCAATTATGAGCTTGGAAGAGTGGTGTAAAGAAGAGTACGATGGTTTAAAGCTTAACCTTCACCCTCGTGCTAAATACTCAATCAACACTTTGCCAACCCCGGTTGAAAAAGTGCGCCTACTGATCGGTCCTGAAGGCGGTTTATCGTCTGAAGAAATCGAGATGACTCGAGAATACCAATTTGAAGAAACGCTACTCGGCCCTCGCGTTCTGCGTACCGAAACAGCGGCTCTGACAGCAATTACAGCCTTACAAGTTCGTTTCGGCGATCTTGGTTAAACGGAGAAAAATAATGATCAAACTCGGTATCGTAATGGACCCAATCTCGTCCATTAACATCAAAAAAGACTCTAGCTTTGCCATGATGCTTGAAGCGCAACGACGCGGCTATGAAATCCACTACATGGAAATGAATGATCTACATCTCGATCAAGGCGTTGCCATTGCAGATACTAAAGTGGTGGAACTAAAAGAAGATCCAAACGGTTGGTACGAGTTCAAATCAGAGCAAACTATCGAACTGTCTGAGCTAGACGCGGTGCTAATGCGTAAAGACCCTCCGTTTGATACTGAATACATCTACGCGACTTACATCCTTGAGCGTGCAGAAGAACAAGGTGCACTGATCGTTAACAAGCCTCAAAGCTTACGTGATTGTAACGAAAAGCTGTTTACAGCATGGTTCCCAGAGCTGACACCTACAACGATCGTGACGCGAAAAGCAGAAAAAATTAAAGAATTTCGTGAAAAACATGGTGATGTCATCCTGAAACCGCTTGATGGTATGGGTGGCGCGTCCATCTTCCGTGTGAAGGAAAACGATCCAAACGTCTCTGTGATCATCGAGACATTGACTAACCACGGTCAAAACTACGCAATGGCACAAACCTTCGTGCCAGACATCAGCAACGGTGACAAACGTATCCTAGTAGTAGATGGCGAACCTATGCCTTACTGTCTAGCACGCATTCCTGCTAAAGGCGAAACGCGCGGCAACCTAGCCGCTGGTGGTACTGGTGAAGCTCGTCCGCTAAGCGAAACCGACCTCAAAATTGCGCAAACCGTTGCTCCGACACTGAAAGAAAAAGGCCTTATCTTTGTTGGCCTTGACGTAATTGGCGACAAGCTAACAGAAATCAACGTCACCAGCCCAACCTGTATTCGCGAAATTGAAGCAGCTTTTGATATCTCAATCACAGGCAAGCTGATGGATGCGATTGAGCGTCGAGTAAAAGGCGAATAACTCAAACTGTATTACAGTTAATAGAGAGCGTAGTACATTAACTCAAGCAAACTCATGCACATACCTAGATGATAAACTGTATGATGTTTGCTTAAGGGCATTTACGAGAGTTAAGGGTCAGTATGAGTATGAATCTCACAAATCACTTTTTGGTTGCCATGCCTGGGATGAAAGATCCGTACTTTCAAAACAGCGTGATCTACGTTTGTGAGCACAACGAAGACGGCGCTATGGGGCTGATGATCAATGCTCCTGTTGATATCACCGTCGGCAACATGCTCAAGCAGGTGGAAGTTCAGCCAGTACACCCGCGCCTATTTGAAGCCAGTCTAGATAGACCAGTTTACAATGGCGGCCCAATCTCGGAAGATCGTGGTTTTATTTTGCATAAACCCAAAGATTACTACGAGTCCAGCGTCCAAATGACCGATGACCTCGCGGTAACCACTTCGCGTGATATTCTGTCGGTGTTAGGAACAGAAGCAGAACCAAGTGATTACTTAGTGGCACTTGGCTACTCCGGTTGGAGTGCAGGCCAATTAGAAAGTGAGCTGGTCGAAAACTCTTGGCTCACCATTGAAGCGACGCCTGAAATTATCTTTAATACACCAATCAACGAGCGTTGGAAGAAAGCGGTCGAAAAGCTGGGTATCGACCCAAGTCACCTTTCAGCAGACTCTGGACATGCTTAGTCCAAATATACAGTTACATTAGATAGAGACACCTTATGTCACGCACAATTATGGCTTTTGACTTTGGAACCAAAAGCATTGGTAGCGCTATTGGCCAAGAAATTACTGGTACAGCTTCCCCATTAAAAGCCTTTAAAGCCAATGACGGTATTCCAAACTGGGACGATATCGAAAAGCAAATCAAAGAGTGGCAACCAGATTTGCTAGTGGTCGGTTTACCGACCGATCTGCATGGTAAAGACCTTGAGACCATAACCCCTCGTGCACGAAAATTTGCTAAGCGTCTGCAAGGCCGATACGGATTGCCTGTTGAGCTGCATGATGAGCGTTTATCTACTGCAGAAGCTCGTGCGGAGTTGTTCAGCATGGGCGGCTACAAAGCCCTATCGAAAGGTAATGTTGACTGCCAGTCAGCGGTGGTGATTCTAGAAAGCTGGTTTGAAGCCCTTTGGGGTGAGTAAACACTTCAAGCACAATGAAAAAAGGTTGGCTTCTGCCAACCTTTTTTGTTTCTGGATTGGATTAATCCATATCGATCTTAACGTTTGCCAAACTGCCCGTAGAGAATGCTTCACCACGCTGCGTTTTCAACATCAGGCGCAGATCATTTGCCGAGTCGGCACTATGTAGTGCATCCTCTTCGCTGATCTTACCTTGCATCACTAACTTATAAAGAGATTGATCGAACGTCAGCATACCAAACTCATTTGAGCGAGCCATGGTTGACTTCAACTCATGTAAATCTCCGCGACGAATCAAATCCGACACACGTGGGCTATTTAGCAAGATCTCAAATACACCATGACGTCCCTGCCCATTTTTATCTCGGATCAACTGCTGACCAACCACGCCTTTTAGGTTCATCGACAAATCGAACAAGAATTGTTCTTTTTGATCTTTCGGTACCAAGTGAAGAATGCGCTCTAAAGCTTGGTTTGCATTGTTGGCGTGCAACGTTGCCATACACAGGTGACCCGTTTCGGCGAAGGTCATCGCGTATTCCATTGTTTCACGGCTACGGATCTCACCAATCAAAATCATATCTGGTGCTTGGCGCAGCGAGTTTTTAAGCGCAACTTCATAGCTTTCCGTATCTAACCCAACTTCACGTTGAGTCACGATACAGCGCTTGTGTTCATGCACGAACTCGATCGGATCTTCGACCGTCAAAATGTGCCCGGTTTTATTGCTGTTTCGATAGCCTGTCATCGCCGCCATGGTGGTCGATTTACCCGATCCAGTAGCACCGACCACCAGCACCAAACCACGCTTAGCTATCGCCAAATCTTGCAACACTAACGGTAACTTTAACTGCTCAAAAGTAGGAATATTGGTTTCAATACGACGAATCACTGCGCCTGGTAACTCGCGTTGAAAAAAGGCACTCACACGGAAGCGACCACAATCTCTCACAATGGCAAAATTCGACTCGCGACTTTTACGAAATTCCTGACGCCGATCTGGTTCCATAGCGCTATCGAGTAATGCAGCCACATCACTCTCGGTAAGTTTTTCCCCTTGCGGACGCAATTCGCCATCCACACGAAATAGAATTGGCGCTCCAACCGTGATGTAAAGATCCGACGCTTTCAGCGCCAGCATGCCTTCGAGAAATTTATCTAGATCCATCTTCCGTATTCACCATTATCTGTATGAACGTTACGAGAATTGCTGCACTTCTACTCCGATCTTACTATCGACCTCTTCACGAGCAACCATGCCTTGCGCCATTAACTGACGAGCATTTTGCTCCATGGTTTGCATGCCGTGAGCCGCACCTGTTTGAATGATCGAATACATCTGCGCGACTTTGTCTTCGCGGATCAAATTACGAATCGCAGGCGTTGCCATCATAATTTCATGGCATGCAATACGGCCACCACCATTACGCTTCAGAAGCTTTTGCGCGATAACCGAACGAAGAGACTCAGATAGCATCGAGCGGACCATATCTTTATCACTACCAGGAAAAACATCGATAATACGGTCAATAGTTTTTGCCGCCGAGCTGGTATGCAACGTCCCGAAAACTAAGTGACCCGTTTCTGCCGCCGTTAAGGCAAGGCTGATGGTTTCTTTATCACGCATCTCACCGACTAGAATCACATCCGGGTCTTCGCGCAATGCACTACGCAAAGCATTTTGGAAACTATGGGTGTCACGGTGAACTTCACGCTGGTTGATCAAACATTTATTGTTGTTGTGAACAAATTCAATCGGATCTTCAATTGTGAGTACGTGCTTGTTGTGATTACGGTTAATGTAGTCAACAATGGCTGCTAAGGTCGTCGATTTACCTGAACCTGTTGGGCCAGTGACCAGAACTAAGCCTTTTTCAGCGTTCGCAATTTTTTTGAAGATCTCTGGCGCTTCTAGCTCTTCCAGAGTTGGAATGCTACTTGGAATGGTACGGAATACTGCCGCACAACCGCGAGATTGGTTGAAGGCGTTGACACGGAAACGGCCAACGTTATGCAACTCAAAAGAGAAATCGACTTCGAGTTTTTCTTCGAACTCACTGCGTTGGGCATCGTTCATGATTTCGAAAACCAAACGATGCACTTCTTGGTGTGTAAACGCTGGAATACCTAGTTTTCTCACATCCCCATCAATACGAACCATTGGTGGGACACCTGCAGAAAGATGTAGATCCGAGGCATTATGTTTTACACTAAAATCCAGTAACTCAGTGATATCCATTTAAAATCCTTAAGTCTAAAGTACAGCTATGAGTAGTATTCAACAAAATATTGAACATATCACCTCTCAAATTCGATATGACGAGCAAAAATGTGGTCGAACTCCAGAGTCAGTGCAACTTCTAGCGGTAAGCAAAACTAAACCTGTCGAGGCAATTCTCGAAGCCTACCAAGCGGGACAAACCGCCTTTGGTGAAAACTACGTCCAAGAGGGCGTCAGTAAAGTTCAGCACTTTGCCGAGCATTATCCAGATAATCGAATCGAATGGCACTTCATTGGCCCGATTCAGTCGAATAAATCGCGACTTGTTGCTGAACATTTCGATTGGGTTCACACCATCGATCGAACCAAGATTGCGCAACGCCTGAATGATCAGCGGCCAAGCGAACTTAAACCGCTACAAGTTCTGATTCAGGTTAACACCAGTGGTGAAGCATCTAAGTCTGGTGTCACTGAAACGGAAGTATTCGAGCTGGCGGAGTTGATTTCTCGCCTACCCAACCTCACTTTAAGAGGGTTGATGTCGATTCCTGCCAACGTGTCTGACTACGAATCACAACTCCGTGAATTTCAGAAGTTGGCTACGTTGAAGCAAACACTCGAAGCACAGTTCCCAGAAATCGATACATTATCAATGGGAATGAGTGGTGATATGACCGCTGCAATCGAAGCTGGTAGTACAATGGTTCGTATTGGAACCGCTATTTTCGGCGCACGAGACTACAGCTAAATCAACAAAACGCTCACTCGCGACATAAGTTATGTCGTCAATCGTTAGAGCGTAAATGCGCAATCATCTTACTCGCCAATAGGAGCAGTAAGTAACAGCGGCGCCATTATACACCTGAGCGCACAACAAATTCTGAATATCATGATGGAAATCAGACAAATGGAACATAAAAAAATCGCCTTCATTGGTGCTGGCAACATGGTGAGAGCCATTGTTTCAGGCTTGGTTGCTAACGGATACCCAGCGCAAAACATTACCGCGACGGCTCCTTCAGAGGCTCGCCGCCTTCTGCTAGAACAAGATTTTGGCATCCGTACCACCAGCGATAACATCCAAGCTGCGACCGAGGCGGATGTGGTGGTATTGTCTGTGAAACCGCAAATGATGGCGGATGTCTGTAAACCACTGCAATCGATCGATTTCACTAATAAACTGGTGATTTCTATTGCCGCAGGCATCAACTGTTCTCGATTGGATGATATGCTAGCCACCAAATTGAACTTGGTTCGTGTTATGCCAAATACGCCATCACAACTTGGGTTGGGTATGAGTGGGTTATTCGCACCAACTCATGTAACCGAGCACGACAAAGCTTTTGCCGCAGAGTTAATGGAAGCGGTCGGTAAAGTATGTTGGGTTGAGCAAGAGTCAGGTATCAATAATGTGATTGCCGCAGCGGGCAGTGCTCCAGCATACTTCTTCCTGTTTATGGAAGCGATGCAAGCAGAAGCGATTGCGCAAGGCTTTGATAAAGAGACTGCTCGACTATTGGTTCAACAAGCTGCATTGGGCGCGGCCAGTATGGTGGTTAGCAACCCAGAAACTGAGCTATCGACCCTGCGTGAGAACGTGACATCGAAAGGTGGGACAACGGCAGAAGCACTACGTACATTCAACGAACATCAACTTTCAGATATTGTCGCTAAAGCCATGCAAGCTGCTGTGGCTCGCGCGGAAGAAATGGAAAAACTGTTTTAATTATTTGGATGAACTCCGTTTAGTATCATCCATCACTTGTTAAGGGTACCTTATGAATTCAATGAGTTTTCTCATCTCAACCCTATTTGACCTGTACATCATGGTCGTAATTTTGCGAATTTGGTTGCAAGCTGCGCGCGCAGACTTCTACAACCCATTCTCGCAATTCATAGTAAAAGCGACTCAGCCGGTCATTGGTCCATTGCGCCGCGTTATCCCTTCCGTGGGGAATATTGACCTAGCAACCGTGTTGTTTGCCTACGTGTTGTGTGTGCTTAAATTTGTCGTGCTTATCCTAATAGCTTCGAACGGTTCCGTCTCTTTCAGCGCTGACTTCTTATTCTTGGGCTTATTATCATTAATCAAAGCCGCAGGTGGCCTATTGTTCTGGGTACTATTGATCCGTGCAATTTTGAGCTGGGTAAGCCAAGGCCGCAGCCCTATCGAGTACGTATTCCATCAACTGACCGAGCCAATGTGCGCTCCAATCCGTCGTATTCTTCCGGCTATTGGTGGTCTTGATTTAAGCGTACTGGTGTTATTTATCGGCTTGCAGTTCGCGAACTTCTTAATGGGCGATATCATTGGTCCAATTTGGTTCCAGCTATAATGTCAGCTGCAGTTTGGCAAGATGGTGAGGACATCATCCTGAAGCTCTATATTCAACCTAAAGCTAGCCGCGATAAAATCGTTGGCTTGCATGGTGAAGAGCTAAAAATCGCCATTACTGCTCCACCTGTCGATGGCAAAGCTAATGCACACCTAACTAAGTTCTTAGCCAAGCAGTTTAAAATCGCTAAGGGCTTGGTTCACATAGAAAAAGGTGAATTAGGACGGCACAAACAAATTCGGATAGAATCGCCTACCCAGATACCGACAGAAATTAAAGCCATCATATGATGGCTTTTTATTTACGATTTTGTACCACACTTACTAATACCAACGACTGAGTACGCATTTTTTACCCCCTGACCAAGGTAAAATTGCAGCTATGGTTGTTTTATAACAAGTGCTTTGAGGAAGTAACAATGAGCAAATGGATTACCGCATTACTGATTAGCCTGTTGTCGTTACCAAGCTTCGCCGATCAGTTTAAAAATATGAAAGATATCGAAGTACACTATGTCGCGTTTAACTCAACATTCCTAACACCCAAAGTCGCACGTAGCTACGATATCAAACGTAATGGATACCTCGCTGTGGTTAATATTAGCGTGTTAGATAGAGCTTCATTGGGTAAGCCAGCATTAGAAGCAAAAATTGCTGGACGCGCGAAGAACCTTATCGGCCAAACTCAGACCTTGACCTTTCGTGAAGTCAAAGAAGGCAATGCGATATACTATTTAGCCGAACTGCCAATTACCCACGAAGAAACTTTTACTTTCGATATTGACGTAAAAGCTGGAAACAAAGGCTCAGGTAAGCTTAAATTCACCCAGAAGTTTTATGTTGAAGAGTAATTGGGTTGTGATGTTCCAAAAGCTTTTGGATCTAAGCAGGCTAAAAACCACTTATTAGTTAAAGAATATCTAGAGGAGAACGATTTGTTCTCCTCTATCACTATTAAAAGAGATTCCCATGAAAAAAATTGTGCTAGCAACTGGTAACCAAGGCAAAGTTCGTGAAATGGCAGATTTGTTGTCTGACTTCGGCTTTGAAGTATTAGCGCAAAGTGAATTCAATGTATCGGAAGTAGCTGAAACGGGTACAACTTTCATTGAAAACGCAATCATTAAAGCTCGCCATGCCGCACAAGAAACAGGGCTTCCTGCCATTGCAGACGACTCTGGATTAGAAGTCGATTTCTTAAAAGGCGCTCCGGGCATTTACTCTGCACGTTACGCAGGCGAGAGCGCATCTGATCAAGAGAATCTAGTAAAATTGCTAGCGGCAATGGAAGGCGTACCAGAAGCAGAGCGTACAGCACGTTTCCACTGCGTATTAGTCCTCATGCGTCACGAGAACGACCCAACGCCTATCGTCTGTCACGGTAAATGGGAAGGCCGAATTCTAACTGAAGCACACGGTAAAAATGGCTTTGGCTACGACCCAATCTTCTTTGTTCCTGAAGACAACTGTGCGTCAGCCGAACTTGAACCTGCACGTAAGAAACAACTGTCTCACCGCGGTAAAGCGCTCAAGTCGTTGTTTGCTCAACTGTCTGAGCAAGTGTCTCAGTAATCACGAGCGAATTAGACCATGTTAACGCCCCCAGCACTCAGCTTGTATGTACACATCCCGTGGTGTGTGCAAAAGTGCCCGTATTGCGACTTTAACTCTCACGCGCTCAAAACCGAGATTCCAGAAGAAGAGTACATCAGTGCCCTTTTAGAAGATTTGGATACCGACATTGAGAAATACCGACTTAACGAAGCGCCACGTCCACTGCATTCAATCTTCATTGGTGGTGGTACGCCGAGTTTGATTTCGGCAGAAGGCATCGAGCGTCTACTTAAGGGCATTGAAGCGCGTATTCCGTTCAAGCCTGAAATCGAAATCACCATGGAAGCGAATCCAGGCACCATCGAAGCAGAGCGTTTTGTTGGCTACCGCAAAGCTGGTGTAACGCGTATCTCTATCGGCGTGCAAAGCTTTGAGCAACAAAAGCTTGAGCGTTTGGGGCGTATTCACGGCCAAGACGAAGCCGTCAACGCTGCTCAGCTGGCGCACCAAATCGGTTTGAACAGCTTTAACCTCGATCTCATGCACGGCTTACCTGATCAAAGCATCGAACAAGCCTTGGCAGATTTGGACAAAGCGATTGAGTTGGCACCGCCGCACTTGTCTTGGTATCAGCTGACCATCGAACCAAACACCATGTTTTACTACAAGCCACCAACGCTACCTGACGATGATGACTTGTGGGATATTTTCGAGCTCGGACACCAAAAACTTGCAGCTGCGGGTTATGTGCAATATGAAATCTCCGGTTACAGCAAGCCGGGCTATCAGTGTCAGCACAACCTCAACTACTGGCGCTTTGGTGATTACCTTGGTATCGGTTGTGGCTCTCATGGCAAACTCAGTTTTACCGACGGACGTATTATTCGAACGACAAAGGTAAAACACCCGCGAGGCTATTTAGCGGCTTATCAAAATATGGTCAAACCTTATCTGCATACAGAACATGTCGTCGCGGATGAAGATCGTCCATTCGAGTTTTTTATGAACCGATTCCGCTTAATCGAAGCCTGTCCGAAGCAAGATTATGTGGACACCACGGGCTTACCGCTCAGTACGATTCAAGAAACCATCGACTGGGCGATAGAAATGGGCTACCTGAGTGAAACGGCTACCCATTGGCAAATTACTGAAAAAGGGAAGCTCTTCCTTAATGATTTGCTCGAAGCCTTTATGGCCGAAGAAAGCGAAGACTAACGCAACCCCAAAACAAAAAAAGCCTCTCAATTGAGAGGCTTTTTATTTAGAAACAGTACCATCCTAAATAAGGTTGACACATTTCCAACATTAGAAAATTGAACGGCCAATTCGCTCTGAGAGCAGCTCAAGCGCCTTAGTACCAGCAAGCGAGTTACCTGAAGGATCAAGCTCTGGAGACCATACTGAAATGGTCATTTCACCAGGTACTACCGCAATAATGCCACCACCAACACCAGACTTACCAGGCATACCAACGCGATAAGCAAACTCGCCCGCGCCATCATACAAGCCACACGTTGCTAACAGTGCATTAAGTTGTTTGGTTTGCACAGGAGAAACTACAGGCTTACCCGTTTGTACCGATGTGCCCTTGTTTGCTAAATAGCTAAACGTTTTAGCCAAATCGACGCAACTCATCTTCAGCGCACAAGCGTGGAAGTAGTTTTGTAGTACTGGAATCACTTCATTTTCGAAGTTGCCAAACGAACGCATGAGATATGCAATCGCCGCATTACGATCACCATGCATCATTTCGGATGCCGCAACGACTTTGTCATACACAATATGGGTATCACCAGAAAGCTGACGCACAAATTCCAACAGGCGCTGACGAGGTGCAGATAAGCGAGTTTGTAACAAATCTGCCACTACTATCGCTCCAGCATTTATAAATGGATTACGAGGAATACCTTGCTCCATTTCTAGCTGGATTAGCGAATTAAATGCCTGCCCCGAAGGCTCTTTTCCCACTCGAGACCAAATTTCTTCTTGCTTGTACAAGCACATCGCTAACGTCAAGCTCAATGCTTTTGAAATAGATTGGATAGAGAAAGGTTCATCGGCATCACCCGCCTTAATAACCTCACCTTCGTTGGTGTATACCGCAATACCTAACTTGTTGCTGGGTACTTTTGCCAGAGCAGGAATGTAATCAGCCACTTTACCTTGGCCGATTAAAGGGCGTACTTCCGCCAAAATATCTGTCAAAATTTCCACTGTCGGTTTCATTCTCTACCTTCTATTTACAAGAGAACTCGTTGAGCTCAGAGGTAAAAAAAGCCAACGTGTCGTTGGCTTTTCCATAGGGTTCGTTCGACTCAAGTCGATTATGGTTTTACTGCCACAATAATATTGCGGTTGATAGATTGATCAACACGGTGAAGATAACCGATGTAAGGCTCTTCTGAAAGTACCTTCCAACCTTGCTCTTCAAATAATGCCGCGACATCTTTCCATTTCAATGTGAATTCATTGAAAGACAACACCACTGAACCTTGCTTTTTCAATACCACTTTCCATGCAGGCAGAGCCTCTTTTAAAAGCTCTAGTGGACTACGGTTCAGTTTGCTGTCCTTGGCATTTTTGCTGCCGTGCTGCACGCCGTAAGGCAAGTCAGACACCATCACATCAACTGAGTTCTTTTTCACGACTTGATCAGCGATACGAGTATCAGCCGAATACAGCTTCATAAACTGAAGATTGCCTTGGTTGTAATCTTCTTTATTTGCTGCAGTTTCAACCACGAAACCATCCGCCACTTTCTTGCCACCCGCAGTGCGCTTTTCTTTGCTCACTTTGTGCTTAAAGCGGCCATTCTTCATGAACTTAACAATAAAGGTCTGGATCTCTTGCACCCACTTGGCGTTGATCTCAACCCCTACCACGTTCAAACCGTGGATCAAGCCTTCAAATAAGGTTGTACCTTTACCACACATTGGATCCATTAAGGTCAGTTGTTCACTTCCCGTATTGGACGCACTAATGCCGATATTCACCATCAAACGGGTAAACTGCTCGTTTGTTTTCCCGGTGTAGCGCAAAATCTGGCTCATACTTTCCGGGAAAGTGTTAAATACGGGCGCTTGAACTGGTCGAAGTAAACCATCTTCGCGCACTTCAAATAGCGCATAGTAAATCGAAGAGGCTGCGATTCTTCGCGCCTGCTCATCGGTTAGCGCTTCCTGACAAGAAAACACCAACGCAGCAGGTAAGCCAACGTCTTTACTACCAATTTCTGTCACATCCACGCCTTGTGAAGCTAAAATTGCTTTTAGCTCAGAACAGGCAATGGTCATTGCGCTATCAAAGTAAATTCGGTTATGACCCGGATTCGCTAATATCGCGTAATGGTACATCCCATGAACTCCTCTGGTTACGCAATACGCTTATATTTGATATCCCAAACACCGTGACCAAGACGGTGACCACGAGCTTCAAACTTCGTTAGCGGGCGATCGTCTGGACGAGGAACGAAATCACCATCTTTAGCAATGTTTTCGAAACCTGGCGCTTGGTTCATCACTTCAATCATGTGCTCTGCGTAGTTTTCCCAGTCGGTCGCCATGTGGAAAATACCTTCATTAGGGATAAGCTTCTCACGCACCATTTCCGCAAAACCTAATTGAACAATACGACGCTTGTGGTGACGCTTCTTATGCCAAGGGTCTGGGAAGAACAATTGCAGTGTCGATAAGCTGCCATTTGGGATCATGTGTTCGAATACTTCTACCGCATCGTGACACATTACACGCAGGTTAGTAATTCCCGCTTCGCGAGCATCGGCAAGACAAGCACCAACGCCTGGGCTATGAACTTCGATACCGATGAAGTTTTTCTCTGGCGCGTTCTTTGCCATTTCAACCAATGAAGCACCCATACCAAAACCGATCTCAAGCACTACTGGGTTATCGTTGCCAAACACTTCTTTCCAATCGAGAAGTTCAGCTTTGAAGTCAATACCCATCGTAGGCCAGCATTCATTCATCGCGCTCTCTTGACCTTTAGTCAAACGCCCTTCACGGCGTACAAAGCTGCGGATTTTGCGGATCAGCTTTCCGTCTTCGTTGTATTCGTTAGTGGTTACTTCACTCATTGATTTTGCCTGCACATTGATTAATCAAAGCGGGGATTATCCAAAGAATTTACTTAGGTGCAAGTATTTGTTGAGCTCTTGGTCTATGGCAACCCAAAAGCAACGAGACACCTCTTTATATCCCTACTGTTTATCCGTTGTACTTCTTGTCCATTATGTGGTGCAATTTTGCACCTAACCAATAATAGAATACAGAGCAAGTCGTGACACCTTTCGCCAGTGCCATCCTAGAATGGTATGACGCATATGGAAGAAAAGATCTTCCGTGGCAACAAAATAAGACCGCATACAGTGTCTGGTTGTCTGAAATTATGCTTCAGCAAACTCAGGTCACTACGGTTATTCCGTATTACCAACGTTTCTTGGAGCGCTTTCCAACCGTGATCGATCTTGCCAATGCTGAGCAAGATGAAGTCCTACACCTTTGGACTGGCTTAGGGTATTACGCCCGAGCCCGTAACCTTCACAAAGCAGCACAAGAGGTCGCCTCTACATACAATGGTGAGTTTCCTCTTGATATAGAGAAAATGAACGCCCTACCGGGGATTGGTCGCTCTACTGCTGCCGCCATTTTATCGTCTGTGTATAAACAACCACACGCGATTCTTGATGGTAACGTGAAGCGCACCCTATCCCGCTGTTTCGCAGTCGAAGGATGGCCAGGACAAAAAAAGGTTGAAAACCAGCTGTGGGAAATTGCCGAAACGCATACCCCACAAACGGATGTAGATAAGTATAACCAGGCAATGATGGACATGGGCGCAATGGTCTGCACTCGCAGCAAACCCAAATGTAGCCTCTGCCCTGTTGCTGACCTGTGTGTGGCAAAACAACAAGGTAATGTGCTCGACTACCCGGGCAAAAAACCGAAGAAAGATAAACCAATCAAGCAAACTCGTTTCGTGATGCTTCACCACAACACCGAAAATGGTCATGAGGTGTGGTTGGAGCAAAGACCACAAACAGGCATTTGGGGTGGCTTATTCTGCTTCCCACAAACCGAACATGTGGATGCAGAAAGCGACATTGAATTGCTACTGGATCAACGCGGCATTCAAGCCAGCAATATCAAACAGAAGCAAACACTGATTACCTTTCGTCATACATTCAGCCATTACCACCTAGATATCACGCCAATTTTGATTGATTTATCAAAGCAACCGGACGTGATAATGGAAGGCAACAAAGGTCTTTGGTATAACTTATCTAAACCTGAAGAAGTCGGTTTAGCCGCGCCAGTAAAACTATTGCTGGAAACGCTACCCCACGAACTTCGTTAATTGAATACAAGGAGTCATTATGAGCCGCACTGTATTTTGTGCTCGACTAAAGAAAGAAGGCGAAGGTCTAGACTTTCAACTTTACCCTGGTGAACTAGGTAAACGCATTTTCGACAACATCTCGAAAGAAGCGTGGGCTCAGTGGCAACACAAACAAACCATGTTGATCAACGAGAAGAAACTCAACATGATGGATCCAGAACACCGCAAACTGATCGAAACAGAAATGGTAAATTTCCTCTTTGAAGGAAAAGACGTTCATATCGAAGGTTACACACCGCCGAGCGAATAAAGTCGCTTGAGTTAAACAATGACATCACAACCATTTGTGGTGTCATTTTTCTATTACCTTCAATAACTCTGATACTTATGAAAAAAATTGTCTTTATCGCTGCCGCACTTTTAATGGCAGGCTGTAGCCGTGAATTCGTCGAAAAGATTTATGACGTCAACTACGAGCCAACAAACCGTTTTGCCAATAACTTAGCTGAGCTACCAGGACAATTTGAAAAAGATACTGCGGCGCTAGATGCCTTAATCAATAGCTTTTCAGGCAATATTCAAAAGCGCTGGGGTAAAAAAGAAATCAAGTACGCTGGCAAGAGTAATTACGTTAAGTACATCGATAACTACCTTAGCCGCGCCGAGGTCGACTTTCGCAAAGGCGTGATCACGATAGAGACCGTATCACCGACCGAGCCCCAAAAACACCTAAAAGACGCGATTGTCACCACCTTATTAACACCAGACGATCCCGCGCACGTCGACTTATTCTCCTCTAAAGGTATCACGTTAGAGGGGCAACCATTCCTGTATAAACAAGTTGTCGACCAAGACAATAAGCCAATTCAATGGTCTTGGCGGGCAAACCGATTTGCGGAATACCTCATCGCAAATAAAATAAAAACCAAAAATGTAGATTTCAAGAAAGCGTATTACGTCGAAATTCCCATGGTTGAAGACCACTTTTCAACTCGCAGCTACCAATACGCCGATATCGTGCGTCGAGCTTCCAAGAAATACGACATTCCAGAAGACTTGATATACGCCATTATTAAAACCGAGAGCAGTTTCAACCCATACGCGGTAAGTTGGGCAAATGCGTATGGCCTAATGCAAGTTGTACCTAAAACAGCGGGACGAGATGTGTTCAAACTCGTGAAAAAGCGCTCGGGCCAACCAAGCCCTGAATATTTGTTTAATCCAGAAAACAACATAGATACCGGTACTGCGTATTTCTATATCTTAAAAAATCGTTATTTAAGAGAAGTCCGCCACCCTACCTCTCTCGAGTACAGCATGATTTCAGCTTACAATGGCGGTACTGGAGGAGTTTTAAACACATTTCATCGCAGTGATCGCAAACGCGCAATGCAAGATCTTAATTCATTGCAACCCAACCAAGTTTATTGGGCGTTAACCAAGAAACACCCGAACGCAGAAGCGCGTCGCTACCTAGAAAAAGTTACAAATTTCAAAAAGGAATTTAACTCGAAGCAAACTTTGTAGTGACAGTTGAATAAAAAGCGTTCGAACAACCACTTTTTTGAAATTATTTAAAAAAAGTGGTTGACGCAACGCGGGAAAATCCGTTTAATAGCGCTCCGTTGCCCGGATAGCTCAGTCGGTAGAGCAGAGGATTGAAAATCCTCGTGTCGGTGGTTCGATTCCGCCTCCGGGCACCACAATTTGATTTGTTGGTGTCTTAACGAAATGTTATAACACGGACAAAAGCACAAAGAATAAAGTGTGCCGACTTAGCTCAGTAGGTAGAGCAACTGACTTGTAATCAGTAGGTCACCAGTTCGATTCCGGTAGTCGGCACCA